>JAFNXT010000283.1 GCA_017378975.1 Oscillospiraceae bacterium | reverse complement strand
CCCGACCTACTGCTTAGAAGGCAGTTGCTCTATCCAGCTGAGCTACTGGCGCATTTCTATGGAGCGGGTGACGGGAATCGGACCCGCGTATCCAGCTTGGAAGGCTGGTGTTCTACCATTGAACTACACCCGCAGATCCATCGTCCTCAGAACTATTCAGCCATGAGATTCTATCATAGTTTTTCCCGGATGTCAACCCCTTAAAACAGAAAAAATGCCTTCGTCAGGTCATGCGGTCTGTTGCATCCTTCTTGTCAGAGTGCTATAATGTTTCCGAACCATAAATTAGGAGGAAAGAGTATGGAAGAAAGAAATATCGATACCCTGCAGGCCAAACGGACGTTCTCCCGGGTCGGGCTGGCGTTGGCGGCGTTCCTGTTGGTGTCTACGGTGGTGCAGGTGCTGTGGTTCTCGGTGCCCGCGATCGTCCTTGGTGAGGCGGATACCATCAGCAACTCCGCCTGGTGGATGTGGCTGGGGACCATGGTGTCCATGTATCTGATCGGTCTGCCGGTGGGTCTGCTGATCCTGGGTGGACTGCCCGCGCAGGCGCCCGAGGCGAAGAAGCTGGGGGCAAAGGACTTTTTGGTGTGGCTCCCGATCTGCATCTGTGTCATGTATGGCGGCAATCTGATCGGCACGGGCCTGTCCATGCTGCTCTCCGGCGGTAAGGCGGAGAACGCCGTGGCGGAGGTGGCCATGGACCAGAGCTTTTTGAAGGTGCTGGTGATGGTGATCCTGGCACCGCTGGTGGAGGAGTACATCTGCCGCAAGCAGATCATCGACCGCACCCGGCAGTATGGTGAGAAGACCGCCGTGCTCCTGTCGGGTCTGACCTTCGCGTTGCTCCATCAGAACTTTTTCCAGTTCTTCTACGCTTTCGGTCTGGGCATGATCTTCGCTTACATCTACACCCGTACCGGCAAGCTCCGTTACAGCGTGGTGTTCCACATGATCATCAACTTCATGGGCTCCGTGGTGGCCCCCGGGATCCTGACGCTGGTGGATCTGGATGCGCTGTCCAATTTGGACCCCAACGCCACCGATGCGGAGCTCATGGGAGTCCTTGGGCAGTTCCTGCCCGGATTCGCGCTGTATATGCTCTATGCCCTGTTCCTCATGGGCATGGCGTTGGCAGGTCTGATCCTGCTGATCCTGAAGTTCCGGAAGCTGATCTGGCATCCGGCGGCGGAGGAGCTGCCCAAGGGCACCGCCTTCAAGACCGTATATCTGAACGTGGGCATGGTGATCTATGTCCTGCTGTGCGCCGGCGGCATCGTGCTGGCGCTGCTTTGAGGGAGGGACCTGTATGCTGGACGTATCCCATGTGACGAAAAAATACGGGAAGGTAGTGGCCTGTGACGACCTGTCTTTCCATCTGGACCCCGGCAGTGTGACGGTCCTTCTGGGACCCAACGGTGCCGGTAAGAGCACCATCATGAAGTCGATCATCGGCTTCCTGCGCTATGAGGGCAAGATCACCGTAGGGGGTCTGCCCAACAAGTCGCTGGATGCCCGCCGGATGCTGGGCTATATCCCGGAGATCCCGGCGCTGTATCCCAATCTGACGGTGTCCGAGCATATGGAATTTTTGGCCCGGGCCTACCGGCTGAAGGACTACAAAAGCCGGGTGGATGATCTGTTCGCCCGGTTCGAGCTGGAGGACAAGCGGCGGAAATTCGGCGACGAGCTGTCCAAGGGCATGCAGCAGAAGCTGAACCTGTGCCTGGGTCTCCTGCCGGAGCCGCAGGTGGTGCTTCTGGACGAGCCCATGATCGGTCTGGACCCCCATGCCATCAAGGAGCTCAAGCAGATGATCGCCCAGATGCGTCAGGAGGGCAGGACCCTGCTGGTCAGCACCCACATCATCGACAGCGTGGATATGCTCTGGGACCGCACGATCATCATGCAGGAGGGCCATATCCGTGCCAATGTGACCCGTGAGGAGCTGGAGCGGAGCGGACGGACGCTGGAGGAGCTGTTCTTCGATGTGACCGAGGGCGTGGGTTGGGAGGCCATGAGCCACAGCCCCGACGGCCCTCAGGGAGGCTGACCTATGGGCCCCTTCGTATATTACGCGATCCATGCCTTCGTCAACCAGATCCGGAAGCTGTTCAAAAGCTGGGTGCTGATCTTTTTGGTGGTCTGTATGGCCATGGGTATGCTGATCGGTATCGGTGCGGCCATGCTGGAGGATGCCAGCGGCGTGCCTGACGAGCCGGTGGCGGACAGCGAGGTGCTGGAGGATGGCCCCTCTCTGGAAGAAACGCTGGGGATCGCGCCGTTGGAGCTCGTGGAGCTGGCGGCCGGCGGGATCATTCTGGGGATCTTCGTCTTGAATGCCGTCTTCGCCGATAAGAACGGAAGCAAGATCTTCCTTCCGGCGGACGTGGCTCTGCTGTTCCCGGCCCCCATCCGGCCCCAAACGATCCTGCTGTTCCGGTCTCTGGCCCAGATGGGCGCCATGCTGCTGGCTGGGATGTATCTGCTGTTCCAGCTACCGAACATGGTGATGAAGTTCGGTGGCGGTGTCTGGGAAGCGCTGGCGGTGTTGGCTACATGGTGTCTGACCCTCATGGCAGGTACGCTGCTGCAGATCCTGCTGTATACGGTGTGCTCCACCTATCTGCGGCTGAAACGGCATCTGCGGACCGCCATCTATGTCTTTTTGGCGTTGGTGGCAGGGGCGTATGTGCTGTACTGGAAGACCGGCGGTCAGGATGCCCTGACGGCGGCGGTGTCGTTCTTCAATGCCCCGGCTTCCCGTTGGATCCCTCTGTGGGGCTGGCTGAAGGGCATCACCCTGTTCGCGCTGGAGGGCGAGCCGTTGCTCGCGCTACTGAGCCTTGGGCTGGTGCTGGTGAGCGGTGTCGGGCTGTGCTGGGTGATCTGGCATCTGGAGCCGGACTTCTATGAGGAAGCCATGGCCAAGTCCGAGGAGACCGCCGAGCTCATGGCCCGGGTCCAGTCCGAGAAGGCCACGGTGATGGTCCAGCGGAAAAAGGACCGCAGTGAGAAGATCCGCCGGGACGGCCTCCGTCACGGTGCCGGTGCCAACGTCTATTTCTTCCGCTCCCTGTACATCCGGTCCCGGTTCGCCAAGCTGGGCTACTTCACCAAGACCTCCGTGACCTATCTGGTGGCGGCGGTGGGCGTGGCGGCCTTTTGCCGGTTCGTGTTCCAGACTGACGCGTTGCTCCCGGTGGTACTGACGCTGGGCGGCTTCGCCTTCTTCCGGGCGTTGGGAGATCCTCTGGAGCAGGACGTGCAGATGGAGCATTTCCTTCTGATCCCGGAGCCCACATGGAAGAAGCTCTTCTGGTCCCTCATGGGCGGTACTGCCGATTGTCTGCTGGATCTTCTGCCGGCGGTGGTGGTGTCCGCCATCCTGTCCGGCTCGGATCTGCTGATGGCGCTGGCCTGTATCCCGCTGATCGTGTCCGTGGACTTCTACTCGGCCACGGTGGGCTCCTTCATCGGGATCACCACGCCGACTTCCGCCGGTACCACGGTGAAGCAGTTGGTCCAGATCCTCTTCATCTACTTCGGTCTGTTGCCCGACATCGCCATCCTGGCGGTGGGGCTGGTCTTCGGCCATCCGGTCATGGCCATCGCCGCCTGCACAGCGGCGAATATCCTGCTGGGCCTGCTGTTCTTCCTGTTGACCTCTCTGGTATTGGACCCCAAGGCCGTAACGGAAGAAGAGCGGGTGCTGTGATCCTCCCATCTATCATTGAAAAACGACAAGTTTCTTTTGGAACTTGTCGTTTTTTATGGTGTGGACCACCGGCGGCGAAGGCGTGGGCCTTGGAAAAAGAGATATCACCGGACGTTGCGTCCGGACTGTGGAGGTGCTATAATAAGGGAAAGCGACGAAAAAGGAGATGGTGTGCTTGTATTCCCGTGTCTATGTGGAGATCACGAACATCTGCAATATGGATTGTTCCTTCTGCCACGGTCACAGCCGGGAGCCCCGGCAGATGACGGAAGGTCAATATGCACGGGTGCTGGAGCAGCTTGCCGGGAAGACCCGGTACATCTATCACCATCTGATGGGCGAGCCCCTGATCCATCCCCTCCTGCCCCGGTTCCTGCGGATGGCCTGCGAGGCTGGTTTCCGCCCCATGATCACCACCAACGGTACGCTGTTGGACCGGTTCGGGGATGACATCCTGATCCCGGGACTGCACAAGGTCAACATCTCCCTGCACAGCTTCGAAGGCGACCGGCAGGCGGCCCAGCAGGACTATGTCCGCCAAGTGGCGGCCTTCGCCCGGAAGGCGCGTGATGTCGGGACCCTGATCTCCCTGCGGCTCTGGAACAACGGCTGTGACGGAGGCAGGAACGATACCACGCTGGAGGTCCTGAAAGCGGAGCTCCCGGGCCCATGGACGGAGAACACCAGAGGCTACCGCATCCGGGAGGGCCTGTTTCTGGAATGGGGCGACCGCTTCGCCTGGCCGGACCGGGAGGCTCCCGACGGTGGGGACCGGATCGCCTGCTACGGCCTGCGGGACCACTTCGGCATCCTCAGCGACGGCACCGTGGTCCCCTGCTGTCTGGACAGCGACGGCGTGATCGCGCTGGGCAACGTCTTCCACGAAGACCTGTCCCAGATCCTCTCCAGCCCCCGCGCCCAAGCCATCGCCGAAGGCTTCCGCCAACGCAAAGCCACCGAAGACCTGTGCCGAAGATGCGGCTATGCCAGAAGGTTTTGAGGAAGCATTCCCTGATCGGGCACGAAGCTTCGCCTTTCGTGTGTTCGATCTTGATACAAGGAAGTAGGGACACCCGTCCCCGGGTGTCCGCGGACACCGCAGGAGCGGTGTCCCTACCGTCGTTTTTCAAACTCAAGTTGTCTAACAAATTATAACGTGGTCAAATGAGGATCCAATATCCAGGAATGAAAAGACCGATCATTCAGATACTTCCCGTATCAAAATGATCGGTCTTATGTGGATTATCGCGCAATTTTTGATACGGGTTGCAGGCGGTTGCAAAGTTCCATCGAAATGCAACCGACCTACACATTGAAATTGGCACGACCTCAACCGAGAGCATTCCCGGTATTCTTCAAATTCCGTGCTTTGCAATATGTACAAGTGCTTTATAAAGGATCTGTGTGTTGTTAGCTTTTGGAGGTAGTTCAACCAATTTAAAATTGTCACCTGACAACAGAACATAAAAACCATTGATCTTATGCTCAGAGAGTGTTGGGCTTGTGCTAAAAAGCAAGCTCGATATCGCTCTGCATTCGTCATCAGAAAGCTTTCTGTCACAGGCAAACACCGGCATTGTGTCATGAAATAGCAAAGCGGTCCCCTTATGCTTGGAATAGTCCTTTGGAAGCGGATTTTCGTTCAAAGAATCTATACGTTCAAAAATTGATGTAATAAAACTTTCGGAGCATGCTTTCTCTATTTTTCTAATTCCTCGATTGAATCGTTTGAGATAGAATAATCTGTAATAGCCATTCACTTTTCTTAAATAACAATACTCATCCCCATAATGGAAATCAAAATCGGTACAGTACAGTTTGTCGGGAAGGCTATACTTGGAATCTTCATCAAAACTGAGCGCAACTGAAATATCACCATCCGAATAGGACGGAAATTCTTTTAAATATTCAGGAAGAGACGAAGATATACCTGAGACGCATCGCAATATATCATTGGTGATTTCTTGCTGCTCAATTTCTCGTACTATAAGGTTGTGGGAACTGGAATGATCGCCGGGACGAGGAAATGCTGCACCGCGTTGTGACTTGCGCATAAGATAATATTTTTTAGTATGAGGATCCAGGCAAATAACTTCTGAATGAACTTCGCCGGAATACCGATCATGTTTGTCTCGAATAAAGTTTTCGGATATAGTCTTTAGTTCGTGGACGATATCACATAAAGGTATATATTCTTTTATCACTACGTCTTCATATTCGATATGCGTTGCTGTGTCTTCAAGTAGATCCGGCATGATGATTTCGGGCTTTTCGTCTCCGGAAGCATATGAGTAATTCTTATGGCAATTGAAATCATCTATATCAAAACACGTTTCGCAAAAAGGATATGTCCCTACCCATTTGATTTTTGAAGATGCAGTATCTTTTTTGCAACGTACGCAAAAACATTTTGATTCAAAATTTGAAGCTTTAGTGGGAATATCCGTAATCTCATTATTTGTAGATCCCGTTTTTTTCTTAAAAAAAGAAGCTAAGCTCATATTTGACCTCCTTGCAATTTTTGTAATCATATCAGAATTTATAAACTATTACAACAGTTCACACTGAAACTATTCTTTTGAGAAAAGTTTCATTGTGATTTGAGGGTGATAAAAACGTGGAGCTTTGAGTCACTCGACTTCGACTTTGGTGTGGTCAATTTTGATACAATGAAACGGATCTTTTGTGTTAAAACAGCAGAACCCCTTATACCACAATGGTTTTGGTGTATAGAAAAAGAACGAAAGTTACAATACCAATGGTATCATAACTTTCGTTCTTATTTGGCATATACTACACAATTTGATACGATGCAACGCTAAACCGCCGAGCGTTGCATTCGTTAAACAGCCGAAATGGTATCCTCACTATATTCCGAAGCCGAAATATACACGCCATCGAAGGTATCCGAAATTAACGGCCGTTGAATAAATTCTTCATAACGGACCGCTTCGTCCTTCATGATAACACAACCATTTGTTTCGTCCAGATGCGTTAAAAACAGGGATATCCGGCATCCTTTAACATTGTTGCTTGCAATATCTTTTTGAATTT
>JAFNXT010000282.1 GCA_017378975.1 Oscillospiraceae bacterium | reverse complement strand
GTTGGCGGCAGGGATGCCCTCGGACTTGGCCAGATACACAACGCCATTGGTCACATAGCCGGGCACCAGAGCCACAGCGTCAGCGATGGTGGCGTTCTGGTCCAT
Source organism: Oscillospiraceae bacterium (assembly GCA_017378975.1). Classification (GTDB taxonomy): domain Bacteria; phylum Bacillota; class Clostridia; order Oscillospirales; family Oscillospiraceae; genus Faecousia. The sequence goes on along the minus strand of JAFNXT010000282.1, from coordinate 5,306 downwards.
CTTCGGCAGGACCATCAGACCCATCTCCACGATGGAGCTGGTGTCCTTCACGGAGAAGTAGACGTTATAGATGATCTCATCCTCGAAGGACAGGGTGGGATAACTCAGCACCAGCCCCGGGTCCTTCACGGCCTCGGGATCTGCCTGACCGCAACCGGTGCAGGAGCCATTTTCATAGCTATGGCCGGTGGCAGGTACGGGATCGCTGGTATATCTGTCGCCGCAAACGATACAAATATAGGTAGTATATCCATCCGTCGTACAGGCAGGCGCCGTGACCACGGACATATAGCTGTGACCATCAGGCAGGATCTGCTCAGTATAGTGGTCACCACACAGACGGCAATGGTACGCCTTGCTTCCGGGCTCCGTGCAGGTCGGATCGGTCACAGTGGTGCTGTAGTCATGGCCGGCAGCCGCCACCCGGTCCGCCACATAGGTATCACCGCAGGCGCAGGTATAGGTGGTATGACCATCCTCCGTACAGGTAGGAGCCGTCACCACCGCACGATGGCTGTGGCCCGTGGCCGCCACCCGGTCGCCAACATAGCTGTCACCGCAACCGGTACAGGTGTAGGTGGTATAGCCCTCTTCCTCACAGGTAGGGGTCGTCACCACAGCGTCATAGCGGTGGCCGACAGGAGATGTGGCACCGGAAGAATAGCTGTAGCCGCAAACGGTACAGGTTTTGACGGTATAGCCCCCGGTGGTACAACCGGGCTTGATGACGTTGCTCTCATAGCTGTGACCCACCTGTGCGCCACACACCGTACAGCGGCCGTCGCTGTCATGGTCCTCGTGGGTACAGTCGGTCGCCGTATAACGCAGAGTGAAGGTATCATCGCCATTATGCGTCAGCGTGAACTCGATGATCCTGCCGCCGGGGACGAACATCTTCTCACCGGCACCGTTTTTGGTATTGCCCAGGACCGCGGTGGTGGTGCCATCGCCCACATAGCTGTATGTCATGTACCAGTCCTGATTGTCGCCGGACTTCACCGCCACATAGCTGTCGCTGTTGAATACCGCGGTAAGCTTCCCGTCAACGAATTTGTAATCGCCCAGATTCTGGTGGTCGCCTTCGCAGGCATGATCGGAACCGTTGATGAAACCAAAGAGGTAATAGTCCCGCTGGGGATAGCCTGCCCCACAGACGGTACAGACGCTGGCGCTCCAGTGATGGGCGCAGGCCTGTCCGCAGTTGGCGCAGCTTCCATCGCTGAAATCGTGACCCACGGCAGGCACCTGATCGGTGACGTAGCTGTCACCGCAGTCGGTACAGGTATAGGTAGTGTAGCCATCCTCCGTACAGGTGGGGGCAGTGACCACAGGGGTATAGCTGTGCTCCTTCGCGGCCACCGTCAGGGTGATGTCATCGGACAGGACCTGTCCGTCATAGGTCAGGACCAGACCGGTCTGCACGCCCACATCAGCCGAAGAGACCTTGCCGCCGTCAGCAGTCTTCAGCATATCCAGCACGATGGCGGTATCCTCGGTCACATATCCATCAGCACCGTTCCAGACCTTGCACACCTTCCCGTCGGTGCCGGTCTCGCCCTTGAGGACCGTCAGCGACGTACCGCTCAGGACGGTATCCATATACAGCCGGTCCTGCACATCAAGGGTGATGGTGCAGATGACCGCATCGGTGCCGTCATCGTCCCGGTATTTCAGCGTGATGGTACTGGTGGTAACGGAGGATGCGGAAACGGTGCCGTCCAGCCAGTAATAGCCCACCTTCGCCTTCGTGCCGCTGCAGGGGATGGGGCGGTTCCGGGCGGAGGAGTCGATCACCTGGAAAGTAGCGGCGATATCATTCACGATATCCGACTTGGAGGTGTCCTTGAGCACCTCGTAGCTCGTGGGACCGTTGTAAGCGATGGTCTTGGCACCGGTCCGGGTCTTGTACTCATAAACTCTCAGCTTCAGGCTGTCCAGAAGCTCCCCCGTGACCTGGCTGGTCTTGGTCTTCTTACTGCGGACCCAGTTGCCCTCCGGCGTCACGGACAGGAAACGGATGCTGGAGGAGCTCTCATAGTAGTAGATCACACAGGTGCCGTCCTCGAAGAACTCGATCCAGTTGGTGAAGTTCTCAGCATTTTGGAACAGCGGACTGCTGGAGACCCGGAGGTAACGCCACTGGTCGCCCTTGGAGCTGTCCACATAGTCGTTGCCGGCGACACAGTACCAGTAAGAATCGTCAGGGGAGGTGCCCTTGTACATGGTCGTGGCACTGTACGCGGTGGTACCGCCGAACTTGGCGGTGGCGGTCTTCAGGGTCGTACCGCTGGCACCCTCCTGCCCCAGGATCCACAGGGCCAGATCCCGCTTGTCACGGGTGCAGTAGATGCTGGTCTTGGTCTCCACATCCGGCTGGCTGGTGTCAGCGACCTTGTAGTAGGCATCCACCAGACCGTTGCTGGCGGCCAGACCGGAGCCCACCTCCATGGAGGTGGCAAGGCTGGATCTGGTCTGCCCGGAGTCCCGGGCGATCGCGTCATACATCAGCACCTTGTCGGACTGATCATGGACGATCATATAGCGTCCGCCGTTCTTCAGGGAGGTCACCTGATCGAAGCGGATACGGGAGGTGGTGATCCCCACACCGGTAGCGGAGGCGCTCTCACCGCCGGAGACCTGCGTCAGAAGGCTCCAGCCATCGTAGCGGAAGGAGATCGCGTCACAGGTATAGCCATACAGACCGGTCGCGGCATCCAGCGACTCGTCCCGGGCCATGCCGGAGGGCAAAGCCTGCGCCGCTCCACCGATGGTCAGACACACCGTTTCCGTGCCCTGCCAATAGGTCCGTTTCGCCTGGTCGATATAGGGTCGCATGGCCATATAGTTGTAGACCAGAGCGGGACGGTAGGTGCCGCCCACGTCCACACCGTAGTCCGGTTCTCCGTTGGGTCCGAAGATGGCGGACTTGCGCTGGGCATACAGGACCACGTCCGCCTCAGCCGCCTCCACCAGCTCCGGATGGGAATCATGGCCGTGATGAGGGACCAGGATGATATCCGTCTTGAGCATATCCGTACCGGCGTAGATCTTCAGCATGAGCTGATCCACCCGGTTCACGTCGCCGTACAAAATGGCGGTCTTATCCCCGGTGCCGGTGGTCTCCTCGGGGAAGGTGACCTTCAGCACCGTGGAGGTGTCATTGAAATCACTGTGATCATAAGTGGTAGGGGCCGCCACCAGGACCTCGTTGGTATCGTCGTAGGAATACACCGTCTCAAAGAAGCATTCCTCCCGGTAAGTACCGTTGACGCTGCCGTGGGAAGCATACTGGCTGTCGCCGTCCAGATGGTCGATCACCAGGGTCTGTCCACTCTTGGTGGGATAGAACCGGTCCTCCTGCGCGTAGACCACATCGAAGCCGATCCCGGCGATATCGAAGTGCTCACCGGTGTGGGGCTTATAGTACCGGACGCTGGGGAAATAAGCCCGGAGCATCCGGAGCATCGGGGTCAGATCACGGGCGGTGCCCAGACGCTCGCCATCGATGTTGTACATGACGTTCTTCAGCTCCAGCTGGTCATGGTGACGGTCCACGAACCGGGTGAAGCCCTCGAAATGGTCCGTGTGGGCGTGGGACAGGAACCAGGTGTTGATGACCACCTTCTCCCCTTCACGCTTGCCGGTCATCTCCCGGAGGAACGTAAGGAAGCGGTCGCAGGCCTCGTCGTTCCATTGCTCCACACTGCCGCCGTCATTGATGAACAGGCTGTTGTCCGGCATCCGGATCACGAGCAGCGCGCCGCTGTTGACCTTGTCCGTACCGTAATGGACACTGGTGGTGTCGATATGGTAACCGTTCTCCGCCATGGAAAGACCGTACATGACCATCATGGGCTGCGCGGTCTCACCGGTGGTGCTTTCATAGGAGTATCCGTCAGCATATACACCGGCCATATCCGGATGGGTGTCCACGATCACACGGACCTCACCCACCGCATTGAGGATGTAGACATAGACGATGTGAGAGCCATCGGCCGCCTTGTACCGGCCGTAGGCCACAGGCTCGGTGCTGTCACCGACGATCCCATATCCGTTGTCCTGATACACGCCGGTGTAGCCGGTGTTCCGGGACATCATGTCGCAGTAGCTCTGGAAATGCGCGTAGTCCGTGCCCACAGCCACCTGCATATAAGATTTGTTCGTTCCTCCGGTCATCAGGCCGTTGCCGCAGTCATACTCCAGCCACGCCGATACCGTGCCATGGTCATAGACCAACCCATCCAAAACGGACTGATCGAAGTCCGGCGCTTCGGCCACCGTGGCCGCCGCCTGCGCGATCATCGGGATCATACCGCCTGCCAGCTCCGCCAACAGGATCGCCGCGCACAACAGCACGGCCATCAGTCTGCTCCCTGTCTTCCTACAGGTACACATATCGATTCCTCCAGTCAAGATCGGGTCTGCCATGGCCGCCATTTTCCGGCGGACCATGACACGCTATATTTTATATAGCACGATATGACCAAAATATCAACTATAAATCACCTCGATCTGTGCGGATCCCCCGAAGCTGCAGCTTCGGGGGATCGTCGTCATATATCCCAGACCGTCCATCGATGACGGTCGCTCATTTCTTCCCTGTATAAAAGCAGACCGCAGGGCCCCTGTCGTTCAGGGGCCCCGCGGTCACAGGTCTTTCATCAGCATCCGTGATCTCTGACCGTCCCGGCACAGCAGTGCCGGGGTCCGGAGATCCTGTGGCTCAGCGCCACCCTTTGACGTTCTTCCCTTCTTTTTCGAAGGTCTTTGCCAGATCACTGCTCGCGTAATTGCTGAACAGCCGGACCTGGAAGCTCTGGATCAGTGTGATCACGAAAACACCACCGGCCAAAGTCCCCCAGAACACGATGGACAGGACCAACAGTGCCAGCATGATCACCCAAAACAGCTTTTTTCTCCATGAAGACATACACATCCTCCTCCCATCACTGGTCGTCCTGCCCCGGATATGTCCCACGGGGCGCGCCATCTGCCTCCCGGCGGCCCTCAGCAGTAGAAATCCTTGATCTTCTTGGCACGGCTGGGGTGGCGGAGCTTCCGGATCGCCTTGTTCTCGATCTGGCGGATACGCTCACGGGTGACACCGAAGATCTGGCCCACCTCTTCGAGGGTATGGGTACGGCCGTCGTACATACCGAAGCGCATCCGGAGCACGTCCGCTTCCCGCTCGGTCAGAGTATCCAGGATCTCCTTCAGGGCCTCGGCCAGCAGAGCATTGGAGGTGGCGTCAGCGGGACCGGGGGTCCGCTCGTCCTCCACGAAGGAACCGATGGAGGTATCCTCTT
>JAFNXT010000281.1 GCA_017378975.1 Oscillospiraceae bacterium | reverse complement strand
GACCACCAGTTGGATGTCCCGCTTATACAGCTCCTTGAGCGCTTCTTCGATATATCTCTGACAGTTCCGGCGGATCTGCTCCCGTCTGAAATCAGAGGGACTGCAAATGATCATCCTGTCATCCTCCAACCCGACGATCTCGGCATCGTCGAGCCACGTCGTGGTGATCAGTGCTCCCAGCTGTTCTTCCACATAACTGATCGCCTTCGCCCAGGCAAACGCGGCTGAGTACATCCTCCTCACTCCTTCCATCCCCCATCATCGGGGGAACGTCATTATACCAGAGCCCGGCGAGCCATGGCAATATGGGAAATCGCCGTAATTCTTCACAGGATATTCGTATAATACAGGTCAATGCCGAATAATTGAAACTTTTTGATCAACATAAAAAACGTTACGGTCGACTACAGAGAACTGCCTCTATCCCATTATCATGCAGGATATCCCCTTATCTCCCCGATCTTACGAACTGACCGAAGATATGGCCCGCTCTTGTCAGGATCTGTCGAGATACACAGATTTGGAACATTTATGCGATCTGTCGTCATTTTCTGATATTTTCGAATCTCAGGACTGGATTTTCCGCCGTAGATAGTATATAATATATCTGTTTTAGTCAAATTATGAAATGCGACAAAAACATCATTACGGTCCGCCGGGATGGTGTCGATATTCAAGGAGGAAAAGATGCTACAGATCATTACCGAGATCAACGATATCCTGAACGGCTTCATATGGGGCGTCCCGGCCATCACCTGTATCATTGGTGTGGGCCTTTATCTTGCGATCCGCACCGGGTGCCTGCAGATCCGAAAATTCGGCTATGCCATGAAGTGCACCTTAGGAAGGATCTTCGAAAAGTCCACCGCCAAAGACGGTGCCCTGACCCCCTTCCAGGCGGTCTGCACGGCACTGGCCGCTACGGTGGGCACCGGTAACATCGCCGGCGTGGCGGGTGCCATCGCCATCGGCGGTCCCGGCGCGGTATTCTGGATGTGGGTCTCCGCTCTGCTGGGCATGGGCACCAAATTCGCCGAAGTGACGCTGGCGGTCCGTTTCCGTGAACGGAACACCAAGGGCGACTATGTGGGCGGTCCCATGTATTACATCAAAAACGGTCTGAGCCGTAAATGGATCTGGCTTGCCTATCTGTACGCCTTCTTTGGCGTCTGTGCTGTGTTCGGCACCGGCAACGCCACGCAGGTCAACACCATCACCTCCGCCGTGGATACGGCGCTGATCAACTTCGGTCTTCTCGCAGCCGGCAACACCGGGATCTGTGATCTGATCATCGGCATCGTGATCTGCATCGTAGTGGCACTGATCCTCATCGGCGGCGTCAAGAGGATCGGTACCGTGTCCGAGAAGCTGGTGCCTGTGATGGCACTGCTGTATGTGGTGCTGGGCATCGGTCTGATCGCCATGCGTTTCCAGCAGCTCCCCGCGGTGTTCGGTACCATCTTCCGTGGTGCCTTCCAGCCCCAGGCCGTCACCGGCGGTATCGTGGGAAGCTTCTTCGTCAGTATGCAGAAGGGCGTGTCCCGGGGCATCTTCTCCAACGAAGCAGGTCTCGGCACCGGCTCCATCGCCCATGCCTGTGCGGACACCCAAAAGCCCGTGAAGCAAGGTATGTTCGGCATCTTCGAGGTTTTCGTGGACACCATCGTGATCTGCACCATGACCGCGCTGATCATCCTGCTCAGCGGCGTGGACATCCCCTACGGTCAGGCCGCCGGCGCGGAGCTGACCATCAGCGGCTTCACCGCCGTTTACGGCAACTGGGTGTCCATCTTCACTGCCATCGCCATGTGCTGTTTCGCCTTCTCCACGATCATCGGCTGGGGCCTGTACGGTGTCCGCTGTGCAGAGTTCCTGTTCGGTAGCAAGATCCTGCTCCCCTTCAACATCGCCTATGCTCTGGTCTCCATCGTGGGTGCCACCACGGATCTGGGCCTGATCTGGGGCATCAGCGATACCTTCAACGGCTTCATGACCGTCCCCAACCTGATCGCCATCTTCCTCCTGACCCCCAAGCTCCTGCAACTCGTCAAAGAATATTTTTCCAACGAAAAATAAATTCGTCCCGGGGTAAAACAACGATGTTTTACACCGGGACGCTCATTATCCGAACATATTACCAATATCGTATGCGCTGTCCAGCTTGGACTTCAACGCATCCTTGGCGAGCTGCGTAGTCCCGATCTGGCGGAACGTCAATGCCAGTTCGGTTCGACCATCGGAGCCCAGAGCTACCACGCCAAGGCTGACCATCTTACCATCCCTGATCCCGATCTCCAACGTGATATCAGTATCTCTGTAAGTGCTCCTGAGTTCCTCAAGCAGATCAGCCGCACGGGCTTCCCCTTCTCCAGCCTTGACCGCATCCTTGAATATGTCATAGGTCGCTGTGATGAAGGTGTCGGCATCCGGCTTGAAGGTATGGACCTTCACACCGTCTTCCTTCACGACGGAGTATCCGGCATTCTCCTTCAGCCACTTCTTACGATTCAGCATCTTCGCATATCTCTGTGTACATTCGTCCAGCCTGCTAAAATCGATACTCTCACTTGCCTTCTCATAGGCCTCCTCAGAAGCGGACTTCAGACGATCTGTGAAGGAGGATCCTTCCTCCGTCACATCGTTGTAAGTATCGAATATCCGATCAAGCACCTCGCTCAGATCCAGTTTCAAAGCGACCCCATTGTTGGACATGATGAGGTACCGGTCGTAGACGACAAACTCCATATCCACATCATCGCCGCTTTGTTCGATCATAGCTGAGAGGTCACGTTTCTTCAGGTCCATATCGATCGCCGCAACATAATGAGCCCGCGATCCGTCGGTCTCCAGATCCATATCAACGGTGAAATTTCCGGAGCCAAGGGTCTTTTCCATCGCAGCGGCGATTTGGACGGCAGGCCCAGTCAGACCGAACCAATCAGTACAGAAACCAACCGTCACTACGATCGCCAGCATCAACGCGACGCCTGCGGCAATGAACAGGAACACTTTCAGCCCCTTTCTCTTTGCCGGTTTTTCAGGCTCGGATACCGTAGTCTGCTCCGTTTTCGACCGACCGCAGTTCCCACAATAGACTTCATCAGCAAACATAGATGCCGCACAATGTGGACAAAGCACCCTTGCGGCTGGTACGATCATCGGAGCATCCATGACAGGCTGAAGCCCCTCAGCGTCACCTCCCACCGAGGCAGCCTCCACGGCCTGACCGCACCCAGTACAAAACCTGGCATCTTCAGGGAGTTCTGTATGACAGTTTTTACACAACATCAACTTCTACCTGCACTTTCGTATGATTGACGGGGGTACCCCCTGATCTAATTATATAAGCAACTCGAGAAATTGCAATAGAGTTATCTGAAACACCACACCATCAGGATCCACGCTGATCCGCCGTTCCATGCCTCATCACGACAAAAAGCCTGCCGCTTTCGCGACAGGCTTCTTAGTCGATATAGCAGACCTGAGATCAGACCAGCTCGATGACTGCCATCTCGGCAGCATCGCCACGGCGGGCGCCGGTGCGGGTCACTCTGGTGTAGCCACCGTTGCGGTCGGCATACTTGGGAGCGATCTCCTTGAACAGCTTCTGCACCACATCCTCGTCGGTGATGTAACCCATCGCCTTACGGTAAGCGGCCAGGTTGCCCTTCTTGCCCAGGGTGATCATCTTCTCACACACGGGCTGCACTTCCTTGGCACGATAGAAGGTGGTCTCCATCTTGCCGTTCTCCAGCAGATCGGTGACCTGCTGACGCAGCAGGGCCTTTCTCTGAGTGCTGGTCTTGCCCAGTTTACGAGTACCGAACATGAACGTTTCCTCCTTTTTAAAAGGTTAG
>JAFNXT010000280.1 GCA_017378975.1 Oscillospiraceae bacterium | reverse complement strand
GATGAACCCCTGGAACCAGTTCATGAGCAAGTTCGCCGTGGGCGACGTGGTGGATGCCAAGATCGTCAAGCTGATGACCTTCGGCGCTTTCGCTGAGATCATCCCCGGCGTGGACGGCCTGATCCACATCTCCCAGATCGCTGACCGCCGCATCGGCAAGCCCGAGGACGTGCTGAGCGAGGGCCAGGATGTCCAGGTCAAGATCACCGACGTGGATGCCGAGAACAAGCGCATCTCCCTGTCCATCCGTGCTCTGCTGGAGGAGACTCCTGCTGAGGACGCCGAGGACGCTGAGTAATATCTGAAATTCGATACCGGGGCTGGCTAGTGCCGGCCCCGGTATCTATCATCAGGAGGTATTTATGGTCAAGCATATCGTTGCGTATACGTTCAAGGAAGACGTGGATAAAGCCGCTTCCGTGGCGCTGATCGGCTCTTTGCTGGAGCCGCTGGTGGGCAAGATCCCGGGTCTGCTGGCTATGGAGATCCGGGCCTGCTTCCAGGGCGGCATGGATTATTGCCTGTACTCTGAGTTCGAGAGCCGTCAGGCGCTGGTGGATTATGCGGAGCATCCCCTCCATCTGGAGGCCAAGGATCAGTTCTTCCACCTGCTGGCCAGCCGGGTCGCGGCGGATTACGAGGTCTGAGACTGCTTACTCGGTAGGGCGAGGGCATGCCCTCGCCGGTGCGTTTGCGAAGCAAGCGCACATATGGCAATATGTTTTCCGCTGATCGCTTGCGATCAGCGGCGGTGGGGGCATGCCCCCACACTACAAGACCGCCCGGGTATGTCCGGCGAGTCATTTTAGGGAGGATCCATATGAAAGCGATCGTTACTGTGGTGGGCAAGGATACCGTGGGCATCATCGCCGGTGTCTGCACGGAGCTTGCCGCCTATCAAGTGAATGTTTTGGATATCAGCCAGACCGTCATGCAGGGGTATTTCACCATGATGATGGTGGTGGAGGTGTCCGGCTGTACGGTGCCGCTGGCGGAGCTGTGCAGGGCCATGGATGCCAAGGGCCAGCAGATGGGGCTGTCCATCCGTGTCCAGCGGGAGGACATCTTCGAGGCCATGCATCGGGTGTGAGGAAGCGGCCATGCTGAGTCAAAAGGATATTTTTCAGACCCAGGATATGATCGACAAGCGGCATCTGGACATCCGCACGATCACCATGGGCATCTCACTTCTGGACTGCGCCGACAACGATGTGGAGCGGTGCGCCCGGAAGATCTACGACAAGATCTGCCGCCGTGCCGAGCATCTGGTGCGGGTGGGACAGGACATCGAATGGGAGTTCGGCATCCCCATCGTCAACAAGCGGATCTCCGTCACCCCGATCTCGCTGGTGGGCGCGGCCTGCCGGGACGATTCCTATGTACCGCTGGCCCTTGCCATGGATCGGGCGGCCCAGGAGGTCGGTGTCAACTTCATCGGAGGTTTCTCCGCGCTGGTCCAGAAGGGCTGTACCGAAAGTGACTGGAAGCTGATCCGCTCCATCCCTGAGGCCATGCGTCAGACCCAGAGGGTCTGCGCCAGCGTCAACGTGGGCTCCACCAAGGCCGGCATCAATATGGATGCCGTGGCGGAGATGGGCCGGATCATCAAGAAGACCGCCGCTTTGACGGCGGAGGATGACGGGTTGGGCTGTGCCAAGCTGGTGGTCTTCGCAAACGCGGTGGAGGACAACCCCTTCATGGCCGGTGCGTTCCATGGTGTGGGCGAGCCGGAGTGCGTGCTGAACGTGGGCGTGTCCGGTCCCGGCGTGGTATATCATGCCCTCCAGAGCGTCAAGGGCCAGCCCTTCGATGTGGTGGCGGAGACCATCAAGAAGACGGCCTTCCGGGTGACCCGGATGGGTCAGTTGGTGGGCGTGGAGGCTTCCCGGCGGCTGGATGTGCCCTTCGGGATCGTGGATCTGAGCCTTGCCCCCACTCCTGCGGTGGGTGACAGCGTGGCCCGGATCCTGGAGGAGATGGGATTGTCTGTTTGTGGTACCCATGGCACCACTGCCGCGCTGGCCCTGCTGAACGATGCGGTGAAGAAGGGCGGCGTCATGGCATCCAACCATGTGGGCGGCCTGTCCGGTGCCTTCATCCCGGTGTCGGAGGACGAGGGCATGATCGCCGCGGCGGAGGCCGGTGTGTTGCAGCTGGACAAGCTGGAGGCCATGACCTGTGTCTGCTCCGTGGGTCTGGATATGATCGCGGTGCCCGGTGACACCACGGCGGCTACGATCTCCGCGATCATCGCCGATGAGGCGGCGATCGGTATGGTCAACTCCAAGACCACCGCGGTGCGGATCATCCCTGCCCCCGGCAAGGTGGTGGGTGACCGGGTCGAGATGGGCGGTCTGCTGGGCAGTGCTCCGGTGATGCCGGTCCATGGAGAGTCTGCCGAGGACTTCATCGCCCGTGGCGGCCGGATCCCGGCTCCGTTGCAGAGTTTGAAGAACTAAATCAATGGGCCCGTTGCAAAGCAAAGCTTTGCAACGGGCCCATTTCGTCAGCTGGCCACGGTGACAGTGACTTCCGAGGAGAACTCGCCGAAGACTTGGTTGTCTTCCTGATCGTACTTGAAGGCACGGATCTTGTAGGTGTAGGACTGGCCCGGGGTCAGGTCGGCATTGCTGTAGGCGGTGTTGGGGGTCTGGCCATCCACGGAATGGATGGTCTTAACGATGGAGAAGGTGCCGTCGGCTTCCATACGCCACACCTGATAGCCGGCAGCGCCGTTGACAGCGTCCCACTGGAGACGGATCCGGCCGGGGGTGTTGCTGTAGCAATTCTTCAGCATCACGGTATCCAGCGGGAATTCCACAGAGGAGAAGTCGGAGTAGATCTTCTTGCCGGTCTCGGAAAGATGGAAGCTCCGGATCTTGTAGAAATAGGGGGTGCCTGCCGGGACATCGTGGTTGATGTAGCTGTCGGCAGAGCTGTCGAGGATGCTCTTGGTACAGCGCCAACCCTGTCCGTCTGGGTCGGATGTGCGGAACAGCTCATATCCGTCCACGTCCTCCATGGGGGTCCAGATGATTTTGATGGTGTTTTCATCACGACGTGTGCAGTAGGTGATCGTGGGGGACCGGGGCTGTTCATAGCCGCAGTTGACGCACGAGCCTTCGGAGAAGGTGTGGTCCACGGGAATGATCTCAACGGTGTAGTCCAGACCGCACACAGGGCATTGGCAGGAGAGCTGACCGAAAGTGGTGCAGGTTGCTTCCAGAGAGACGGTGCCTATCTTCTCGGTGTGGACACCGGAGCAGTAGGGTTCCCAGCGAAGGCCGGTATCGGACAGACCGTTGCGGAGGGCGGACCAGCCATGTTGGTCCACGGGATAGATCACATTGGCGGTGACATCGCTGAAGATCTCAACATCCGCCAGACTGGGACCGGGGCCCTGGAAGCGAAGAGTTTCCAGGGAGGTGCAGCCTGCCAGCGCTTCGCTGCCGATGTTGGTGACGGAGGCAGGTATGGTCAGGGAACTAAGGGACGTACAGGCGTAGAAAGCCCGGTCGCCCAGCTTCAGCAAAGATTCGGGAAGGTCGGCCTGCAACAAAGCGGTACAGCCGGCAAAGGCACCGCCGCCGATCTCGGTGACGGCATCGGGGATCTGAATCTGGGTGATGGTGCCGTTGAGGGCGAAGGCGTTTTTGCCGATTGCCGTCAGGCTCTCGGGGAGCTGTACGTCATACAAAGAGGTGCATCGTGTGAAGGCGTTGTCTGCCAGAGAGGTGATACCTTCTTCGATGACTACCCGCCGGATCTCGTTCCTCTGGTCCGGCAATATGGGATACTCGATGGGTCCGGTGCCGGATACTGTGAGGACACCATCGTTGAAGGTCCAGAAAGCATCGGCACCGCAGGGACCTTCATTGGTCAGATACTGGATGTTATGGGGGTCGTCGAAGCCGTGATACATCAGAGTACCGCCGTGACCGGTCATGGTCTGCTCGGTCCAGCTTCCGTTCCATGCGGGGTAGTAGGCGTTGGCTATGATGCCCTGGAAAGCGGTGGCATCTACTCTGGGAGAGTTGCCCAGGAAGGTGACACGGGTCAGGGTGCTACAGCGTTTGAAGGCATTGGCGGCGATGGTGGAGACCTTACGGGGGATCGTCACCGAGGGGAGACTGAGGCAGTTCCAGAAGGCGTTATCGCCGATGGTCTCCAGAGACACGGGCAGACGGACCTCGGTGAGAGAGGTACAGCTACAGAAGGCGCAGGTGCCAAGAGAGGTGACGCCTTCCATCACCACGATGGTCCGGATCTCTTCGTCATACTCTGCCCAGGGGTGGGTCCGATTGTCATGGGTGCTGTGAGGATAGTTCCGCATGGGGCCGGAGCCGGAGATGGTCAGTGTACAGGAGTCCGGGTCGTAGATCCAGATCAGATTCTTGCCGCAGGAGCTGCCATCGTCAGCGGTGCCGGAAAGGGCGATGGTCATCATGATCAGGACCAGACAAGTGGACAAAAGGAATGCCAATGAAGTTTTTTTCATTGAGATCCTCCTTGTTTCGATTTTATCTGACTATTATATCACAGCCATGGGAGGGGCGCAAGTGGGAAGTGGTGACATAGAGATACCGGGGAGGGGGCTGTGGGTCCACAGCGCCTTCCCCGGTGATCATTTGAAATTATTCCTGATCCCAGTTGTGCCAGACGTTCTGGACGTCGTCATTCCGAGGGCGAAGCCCTCGGTGGGGAAACTGAAAACCTGTTGCAAATCAAGCAGTTTTCAATTCTGCGTATATCCAAAAGGGTTAGAAATAAGTTTATGTATATCACAACCCATTTGATTGACTTTATAACAATTACAGGGAGATCTCGGGTGTTTGTAAAGGCACACTCTTGCGAACACATAAAGAAATGGAGCGGACTTGCGCCCGCTCCACGGAAATGTAGGAATTACAGACCAAGCAACTGCTTTTTCTTTGCGTCAAATTCTTCTTGGGTGATAACACCCATGTCAAGCAGTTCCTTGAACTTTTTCAGTTCATCGGCTGCGGAAGTCTGCTGGATTACTGTGCCTTGGGGTGCTTTGTTGCGTTCAATATCTTCATCTGTGGCATCCACAAGATTACGAGAACCGCATTTCGGACACTTGCTGTAATCAACCATTCTTGCTAACTGGTCATTAGCACTTTGCGTGCTATTGGAACTTGCTGCATAGTATCCGCCTAATGCACCTGCTATACCGGCAATGCTTGAACCGGTTGCACTTTTGGCAAGCCGCCGATTTTCTTCAAGGTCTTCAAGGGTATAGCAGAAGATATGTCCGCAAATATTACACTTTTTCCGAAAACCATTCTTTTGTAAGTCGCCAAGCGCAGACAGCGAGTCGTGCGCAGCTTTGCTTGCAATAGTAATTTCGCCGTTCATAAAAGCTTGGATATATTGCGCTGCTTCTGCGCCATACATTTTCTGGCTTTTGGGGTAAGCAAGAGTTTTAAATCCACCGTTTGCATAGAAAAGTTGGATTACACCATTACTGGCAAGCGTTC
>JAFNXT010000279.1 GCA_017378975.1 Oscillospiraceae bacterium | reverse complement strand
GGTCATCCTGCCACGTCCCCGAAGGGTGGCACGGCGTCAGCCGTGACGGAGGGAGCCATCGCCCACTGTGTGGGCGATGTGGTTTTGCTCCGCAAAACCACCGGCGGGGGCGAGCCCCCGCCCTACAGCTCGTTGATCCGTCACTGTAGGGCGAGGGCATGCCCTCGCCGTCACGGTCCGGCAGGACCGTGCAAGTGGTACTGCGCCCCATCCCGGGATCCCATGGAGCCCGAACAGACAGGTCGACACCCCCGCCGGTCCGTACTCTCCGGCATCAAAACGACCGCCCAGCCATGCTGAGCGGTCGTCAAACTTATTCGGTCTTGCCCTTCACCAGCACCATGGCGCTGATGGGAGCGAGGGTCACCTTGCCGTCCTTCACCACGGACAGGGGCTTGGTACCGGCCTTTTCGCCGTCGATGCAGATCTGCCAGTCGCCGGGGATCACATCGTGGGCGTACAGATCCAGCTCCATCTGACAGGGCTTGGCGTTGAAGATCACGATCATGTTGTCGCTGACCTCGCCGGGGACGGTATCCTTGCCCTTGATATCGAAGAGCACCAGTTCATTGGTGATCCAGCGGTAGCAAATGGCGTTGTTCACGTCATCCTTGGTGATCAGACGCAATGCGGCATGGGCCTTGCGGAAGGCCACCAGACCCGCATAGTAATCGGAGGTCGCACGGCGGTCCGGCTCGTCCAGCCAGTTCCAATGGATCCCATTGACCCAGTCGGGGGCGTTGTAGCTGTTCTCCACCCGACGGCCGTCCTCGTCGATCTTCTCACGGAGGAACTCCTCACCGGCATGGATGAAGGGGATGCCCTGGGCGGTCATATAAATGGCAGCGGCCAGCCGGTTCATCCGGACCAGATCCTCACGGGAAGCATCGGGCCGGGTCAGGCACAGCTTATCCATCAGGGTGTAGTTGTCATGACAGGACACATAGTTCACGGTCTGGGTAGGACCGGGGACCCACCACACGTCACCGAAGAAGCAACGGTACAGAGGATCCTCCTTACCGGTCAGACCGGAGACCACACCGGTGGTACGGCCGTTCTCACCGGCCAGCAGGTTACGGATATCGTCGCTGAAGTAAGCGAACTTGGGAGTCCGGAAGGCATTGTGCTGGGTGGCCATGTAGTTGCCGGGCTCCACTGCGGTGTTGAGGCTCCAGCCCTCGCCGTAGAAGATGGTATCAGGCCGCTTCTCGTGGGCGGCATCCACCAGCGCGTTGATGGTGGCCGTATCCAGCAGACCCACCAGGTCGAAGCGGAATCCATCCATATGGTACTCCGTGCTCCAGTAAACGATGGAGTCGACGATGTACTTGCGGACCATGGGCCGCTCGGAGGCGGTATCGTTGCCACAGCCGGAGCCGTTGGAGGGACTGCCATCGGCATTGGAACGGGAGAAGTAGCCGGGGACGATCTTATTGAAGCAGAAATTGCCTGCCTCGTACACATGGTTGTACACCACGTCCATGACCACGCTGATGCCGTTGTCGTGGAGGGCCTTGATCATCTGCTTCATCTCCGCCACACGGACCTTGCCCTTATAGGGGTCGGTGGAGTAGGAGCCCTCGGGGACGTTGTAGTTCATGGGATCATAGCCCCAGTTGAACTGCGGCATATCCAGACGGCACTCGTTGACAGAGCCGTAGTCGTACACAGGCAGAAGATGCAGATGAGTGATGCCCAACTCCTTCAGATGGTCCAGACCCGTGGGATTGCCGCCGGGAGTCTTGGTGCCGGTCTCGGTCAGGCCAAGGAACTTACCACGGTGGGCAGGGCTCACACCGGAGCTGGGGTCGATGGACAGGTCACGGACATGGAGCTCATACAGCACCGCGTCGGTGTAGGACTTGATGGGGTTGGGGTTCACATCCCGATCCCAACCGGCAGGATCCGTGGACTTCAGATCCAGGATCATGCCACGGGCACCGTTGACACCGGTGGTCCGGGCATAGGGGTCCACAGCCTCCGCCACGGAGCCGTTGACCTTCACGAGGTAAGTGTAATACACGCCGTTCTGGTCCCCGGGGATGGTGCAGGACCAAACGCCCTTGTCGCCCCGGACCATCTCGATGGTCCCGATCCGGTCGATGGCCTCGGCGTTGCCACTGCGATAGAGCGCCACCTTCACATCCTCGGCGGTGGGAGCCCAGACCTTCAGTGCGGTCGCCTTCTTGGTCCAGGTGCAACCGAGATCCTTGCCGTCGTAGACGAATTCCTTATTGAACCGCTTGGAAGCGTAGACGTTGGTGGTCTTGACCGGATGATCCACGCCCTCGAAACGGAGCTTGTAGCGATACAGGGTGGTCAGATCCAGCTTCCGGTTGGGCATGATGGCGTAACCATCGTTGCCCACGGTGACGGAAGCGATGGCGGCACTGCCGTCCCGGCCGGTGATGTCCAGAAGCTTCAGCGCCTCCCGGGGCTGACCCATGATGGGAGCCGCGGTCTTGACATGGATGTAACCGGTGTCATAGTCCAGCTCAGCGGACATGATCTTGTTGGTGATCTTGGCATCCTGACTCAGCGCCTGACGGCCCTGCTCCACGCCGGAGTCCACGAAGTAATGGATGGTGCCGCAGGCCAGCGTAGACACGTCGATCCGGCGCTCGCCGTACTCCTGGGTCTCCCAGTTGCCCTTGCGGACGATGAAGCTGACGGCAGTGGTGAACCGTCCGTCCACCACCATGGTGGCGGTCATCCGGCCATCCTCTTCCCTCAGCTCATACCCCTTGCCGCCGACTTCCAGCGTCCACATCCAGACGTTCCAGTCGGCATAATCCCCATCCGGACGATGGTAATGGAGCTTCACGGTGATGTCGTGGCTACACTCCGCCATGGGGGCCGGTGCCGGCCGCCGCCGGAGCAGATTCAACAATCTATTCTTCATCATAATGCAGATCCTCTCCACATATCATAAAATTTACACCATCATTATAATAGACTGGAAACGTTTACGCAACTTGTTTTTTCGCACAAAAAACCATCGAATATTTTGTCACGCCCTGCCACCCGCAAAGATCGGCAGAACAT
>JAFNXT010000278.1 GCA_017378975.1 Oscillospiraceae bacterium | reverse complement strand
GAAGCTCTGAAGAGCGGACGCACCATCGATAAAGTATTCATCGCCTCCGGCGATACCGACCGGGGCCTCCAGCGGCTGGCGGCTCAGGCCAAGGAAGCCGGTGCCGTGATCGTGCCGGTGGACCGCCGGAAGCTGGACGCCATGAGCGTGACCCATGCCCATCAGGGCGTGATCTGTCTGGCCGCCGCCCACGACTACTACACGATCGACGATATCCTGGCCGAGGCCCAGTCCCGTGGGGAGGAGCCTCTGATCGTGATCTGTGACGAGCTGACGGACCCCCACAATCTGGGCGCGATCCTCCGCTCGGCCGAGTGTGCCGGTGCCCACGGCGTGATCATCCCCAAGCGCCGGAGCGTTGGCCTCACCGCCGTGGTGGCCAAGGCCTCCGCCGGAGCCGTGGAGTATATGAAGGTGGCCCGTGTCACCAACATCACCGCCGCCATCGAGGACCTGAAGAAGCGCGGCGTCTGGATCTACGGCACCGCCGCGGAAGGGTCCATCCCCATGTACAAGGCCGACCTGAAGGGAGCCGCCGCCATCGTGATCGGTAACGAAGGCGATGGCATGAGCCAGCTGGTCCGCAAGAGCTGTGACGTGATGGTCCATATCCCCATGAAGGGCCGCATCTCCTCCCTGAACGCTTCCGCCGCCGCTTCCATTCTGCTGTATGAAGCCGTCCGCCAGCGGATCGGCTGAGGAGGTAAGCATGGATCCCAACACCGAACCCCAATTCGACCTGGAGGAGATCCTCCGGGAATTCAGCGACAAGCCACCGACACCGCCGGAGCCCCCAGCCAAGCCTTCCGTGACCGATGATACCGTCCGTCTGGACCATGTCCGGGACGCGGTAGCCGCCGCCTCCCCTCTGAAGACCGGAGATACCGCCGTCTTCACTCCCATCCGGGAGGATGTCCCCGTCCGGGTGGCACCGAAGCTCAGCGACGAGACCGCCGTGTTCACCCCCGTCACCTCCGGCGATCCGGCGGCGGAGCCCTTCTCCGCGGACTGGGAGCCGGACTATGACGAGCCCATAGAGGACGTGCCCATCCCGGACCCGATCCCCTTCCGCCGGTCCCGGCTCAGCGAACTGCGCGAGAAGCTGATCTCCGGACCTGAGAAACATTACTACATCCTGCTGGAGCAGGGACATTTCAAGCTCCAGCTGTCCATGGTCCTTTGCCTGCTGGTGTTCCTCGTCTGCGCCGCCTCCACCGCCGCCTACGCCCTTGGGGCCGTGGCAGAGGACCGGATGCGCCTGATGGTCTTCGTCCAGTTCCTTGGCCTGCTGACCTCCGCCACCTTGGGCTGTTACCGGCTCATGGAGGGTCTGGGCGACCTTCTTCGCCTGCGGTTCACCCCCAACACCCTTTTGGTCTGCACCTTCGTGGTCTGCTGTATCGATGGGGTCCTCTGTCTGGAGGAGCTCCGGGTGCCCGTGTGCGCCGCCTTCAGTCTGGAGATGCTCATGGCCATGTGGTCGGCCTATGACCGCCGCACCTCGGAGATGGGCATGATGGACACCCTCCGCCGGGCCACGGACCTGCACAGCGTGGTCCTGTCCCCGGACCACCACAAGGGCCGCCCCGGTATCCTGACGGGTCATGGCCAGGTGGAGCACTTCATGGACCATTTCAACACCCCCTCCGGCCCTCAGAAGGTGCTGGACTGGTATTCCCTGTCCACCCTGCTCTGCGCGGTGGCCATCGGCATCGTCGCCGGTGTCCGTCATGGCTTCAGCACCGGCGTGGAGGTCTGTGCCGGTGCCCTGTTGCTGGGCCTGCCTGCCTCCTCCTTCCTTGCCACCTGCCGCCCTCTGGCGATCCTGGAGAAGCGGTTGCACAAGCTGGGCACCGTCCTGTGCGGCTGGCAGGGCATGAAGGCACTGCCCCGGCAGGCCGCCTTCCCTCTGACCGATACGGATCTGTTCCCTCAGGGTGCCGTCAAGCTCAACGGCACCAAATTCTACGGTGACCGGACGCCCGATCAGGTGGTGGCCTACGCTACCTCTCTGATCGGTCACGGCGGCAGTGCCCTGACCGGGCTGTTCCGTGACCTGCTCCAGAGCCGGGGCGGCCGGATCCATGCGGTGGACGAGCCCCACGCCTACAACGGCGGCCTGACCGGCCACATCGGTAACGATCATGTGCTGGTGGGCACGCTGGAGTTCATGCAGGAGATGGGCGTGGAGATGGGCTCCGGCACCCGTGTGGAGCAAGCCGTCTATTGCGCCATCG
>JAFNXT010000277.1 GCA_017378975.1 Oscillospiraceae bacterium | reverse complement strand
TGATCCCGCTCCCTTCGCCGCTGTGAGCAAGTACGGCGAGAGCACCATCGAGTATGTGGTCCGGGTCTGGTGTCCGCAGGAGATCTACTGGGACGTTTACTTCGGCGTCAACAAGAAGATCCGCGAGACCTTCGCCGCCGGTGGCGTGGAGATGTCCTATCCCCACCTGCGTGTGCATATGGAGAAGTGATCTGATCTAGTAAAATAAACTGTCATCGCGGAGAAACCCCACAGGGCGACCTGACGATCCCCCAATGGAAAATGACCACCGCTGTCCTTGTCCGGACGGCGGTGGCTTTTGTTTGTGCTCCGAAGAGGGACGTTGGTGAAATAGCACAAAATGGAAGGATGAAATTTGTGAACAAATCATGTGCGGATGTGGCTGGAAGGTGTTGACAAAACGGTGGAAAACTTTGTAAAATGAAAACAAGATGGAGATTTCCATCGGACGCAGTCCGGGCCAAGGGCCAAAGGACGATAAAAAAGGAGGAAAACATATGGGACCCAGGATCAAACGTTTGCTGAGTATGCTGTTGGTATTCGCCATGGTATGCTCCCTGACCGTACCCGCCTTGGCGGTGGAGGGCACTGCCAAGTCCGGCCAGACGGTCCAAATCGCTGTGGGCGAGAGCGCAAAGCTCAAGTCCTATCAGTGGTTCTCGACCATCACATGGACCTCGTCCGACGAGACCGTAGCTACTGTGGACAATGGCACCGTCACCGGTGTCGCCCCGGGCACTGCGGTGATCACTGCCAAGAGCGAGAGCAAGTTCTCTTTCTTTGGCTCCAAGACGACCACTTATACCGTGGTAGTCAGCGGCACAGTGGAGGAAGAACCCGGTCTGACCGTGGAAGTAGGCCAGACCCTGCAGCTGGAGCTGCAGACCAACGGCGGCACCACCACCTGGACCTCCTCTGACGATACCGTCGCCACCGTGGACGGCAACGGCCTGGTCACCGGTGTGGCGCAGGGCGATGTGACCATCACCGCCAAAACCACCAAGACCTCCGGCGGCTTCTTCGGCTTCTTCTGGTGGGGCGGCAGCAAGACCACGACCACCACCAGGTTCGAGGTGAAGGTAGTGGCTGGCGAGGCACAGCCCACGGAGCCGACTGAGACGGAGCCCACCGAGACAGAGCCTACGGAGACCGAGCCTACCGAACCTGAGGATCAGGTCTGTACTGTGACCTTCGATGCCAACTGTGAGGATGCTTCCGTTGCTGGTATGCCGGACGCACAGGATGTGGATCGGGGTGCCTATGCGGTCGAGCCTGCTTCTCCTACCAGAGAAGAGAATGTCTTTGCCGGTTGGTATCTGTCTGCTTCCTGCGGCCCCGAGGAGGATGCATTCGATTTTGAACAGACTCCTGTGGTCGAGGATATCGTCCTGTATGCAAAGTGGATCAGTCTGCATGATACGGATGGAGATGGCTTGGTCGATGGCCTCGAAGAGGAATACGGTTCCGATATCAATGATGAGGATACCGATGATGATGGTTTGAGCGACTATATCGAAGTGGCGATCCTGAGCACTGATCCCTGTGACGTCGATACCGATGCCAATGGTGTCGAGGATGGCGCCGAGGATTCGGATGGCGACGGTCTGACGAATCTTGAAGAGGTCACGCAAGGAACCGATTTGATCGATGCAGATACTGATGCGGATGAACTGAAGGATTCCGATGAGTTGGGCCATGGGACGGATCCGTTGAATTTCGATACCGATGGTGACGGCGCATCCGATGGGACGGAGATCCGTCTGGGCACCGATCCTCTGGTCAAAGAGACCGAGTTCGAAGTCTCTGTGACGGCGGACGGTGAGGACACGGTGACTCCCTCGGTGGATATCGTTCTCAGCGGCGAGCAGCTGGATTCCCTCTCTGTCGATCCCATCAATGACGGCGTTTTGTTTCCTGAAGATATGCCCGGATACATGGGAAAGGCGTACAATTTCTTCGTTGAGGGCAGCTTCGATTCCGCGACGATCAGCTTTGAGTTCGATGCTTCTG
>JAFNXT010000276.1 GCA_017378975.1 Oscillospiraceae bacterium | reverse complement strand
CTTATGAAGATCTTGTTGATCGAAGACGAAAAACTGCTGGCACAGTCCCTTGTGGATCTGCTCACCGCCAAGGGGTTCCAGGTGGAGGCGGTGTATGATGGCCAGACCGGGGCGGAGTATGCGGAGCTGGGGATCTATGACTTGCTGATCCTGGACGTGATGATGCCGGGACTGGACGGATATCAGGTGGCCCGCCGGGTCCGGAGCAAGCGATGCGCCGTGCCGATCCTCATGCTCACCGCCCGGTCGGATCTGATGGACCGGGTGGAGGGACTCAACGCCGGGGCGGACTATTATCTGACGAAACCATTCGATACCAGAGAACTTCTGGCCTGCATCAACGCCTTGCTCCGCCGTCAGGGGAGCCAGGTGGACGCTCTGCGGTTCGGTGATACGGAGCTGGATCTGGGCACCGGCATCCTGCGGTGCGGTGATGGCAGCGTCCGGCTGTCGGCCAGAGAATTCGATGTGATGCGGGCCCTCATGCAGTCCGGAGAGCGGATCTGTTCCAAGGAGCATCTGCTGGCCCGGGTCTGGGGCTACGATTCCGATGCCGTGGACAACCATGTGGAGGTGTACATCGCCTTCCTGCGGCGGAAGCTGGCGGCGATCGGGGCGGACATCTCCATCGAGACCCAGCGGCGCATGGGCTATTATCTGGAAAGGAAGGCCCCGTGATCCGGCGGCTCCGGCGGAAGCTGGTGGCGATCACTTCCGTGCTGTTGACAGCGTTGCTCTTGCTGATCCTGATCTTCGTTTATGTTACCACCGGGAGCCAAATGGAGCGTGACAGCGTGGAGACACTGGAGCGGACCGCCGCCATCATGGTACGGCCCGACGGGGGGCAGATCCGGATCGACGGCCGGTGTTTCCTGCTGGAACGCCATCCCGACGGGACCTTCGTGGCGCTGGGCTCCTCTGACTTTGGGCTGGAGGACCGGCAGGTGCTGGAGGTGTTGATGGACCGGGTCCTGGCCACCGGTCAGAGGACCGGGGTGCTGGAGGATCTGGAGCTTCGGTTCCATCGGGCGCAGAACGCACCGGGGGTGAAATACGCTTTCATGGACATCTCCGGAGAGCGGCAGACCCTGTCCCGGCTTCTGACTACCTGTGTTGTGATCTTCCTGCTGGGTACGGCGGCCTTCTTCCTGACCGGCATCCTGCTGGCCCGCTGGGCGGTCCGGCCTGTGGAGGAGGCTATGAGCCGGCAACAGCAGTTCGTGGCGGATGCCTCCCATGAGCTGAAGACACCGCTGACTGTGATCCTGACCAATGCGGAGCTGTTGACCGATCCGGCACGGTCGCAGGAGGACAAGGACCGGTTCGCCCGAAGCATCCTGACCATGTCGGGGCAGATGCGGGGGCTGGTGGAGGCCCTTCTGGAGCAGGCCCGGCTGGATGACGGTGCCGCCAAGGTCCAATGGACGGAGGTGGATCTGAGCAGACTGGTGAGCGATGCGGTGCTCCCCTTCGAGCCTGTGTATTTCGAGGCCGGCAAAGAACTCCTGTTCCAGATCCAGCCGGGGCTGGAGGTCCGGGGAAGCCCACGGCATCTGCGGCAGGTGGTGGAGATCCTGCTGGACAACGGCTGTAAATATTCCGATCCCGGGGGACAGGTGCGCCTGTGTCTGCGGCGGCATGAGAAAAATATCCTGCTCAGCGTCACCAGTCCGGGGCCGGATCTGACGGCAGAGCAATGCCGGGACATCTTCAAGCGGTTCTACCGACTGGATACCGCCCGGAAGATGGACCACAGCTACGGACTGGGACTTTCCATCGCGCAGTCGATCGTGACGGAGCACCGGGGCAGGATCTGGGCCCGGAGCGAGGGAGGGCAGAACACCTTCTTCGTGTCCCTGCCGGAGCGCAGGCCCTATGGTACTGCGCAAGTGGCGGAGGGAGCCTGAAATATCGCCCACTCTGTGGGCGATATGTTTTTCGCGGAGCGAAAAACAGCGGCGGGGGCGAGCCCCCGCCCTACGGTCGCACCCCCCCCTCTGTAGGGCGAGGGCATGCCCTCGCCGTCGCCGCCCATCAGGCGGCGAACTTGCCCCCTCATTTATGAGGGGGGTGGCCCGGAGG
>JAFNXT010000275.1 GCA_017378975.1 Oscillospiraceae bacterium | reverse complement strand
TGCCAGAAGGAGCTCGATCCCCGATTTGCTGCTTTGAAGCAGCTTCTTGAGAAGTAAAAACCAAATCAAAGCTGTTTAAAAGCAGTTCGACCAAGGAGGTGTCACCATGGCTGTCCCTAAGTGTAAAGTGTCCAAGGCCCGCCGCGATAAGCGTCGTGGTTCCAACTGGAAGCTGTCTGCTCCCAGCGTGGCTGTCTGCCCCAAGTGCGGTGAGCCCGTCATGCCCCACAGAGCTTGCAAGGCTTGCGGTTCCTACAATGGCCGTCAGGTCCTGGCCGCCAAGGCTGACTAAGGCAGGAAAAGCGGAAACGCAGAGGAAGGCTTTCGGCCTTCCTCTTTTTCCTTTTTTCAGGCGTTTCCCGGGTGGACGGGACGAAAGGGTTGCTTTTGCGCCGGATCTGTGGCATAATGGATCAGGTAAGAGTTTGGAAAGGAGCGTGCTCCCATGGCGAAGATCCTGGTGTCGGGGCTGGTGAACGTGGAGACCACCTGTGCGGTGCGGCAGTTCCCGGTAGAGTATTATCCGATCGACTATCCCTTTTTTGGAGTCCGGTCCGCGGTGTCCGGTGTGGCTTATAACATCGCCAAGGGTCTGCGGACCTTGGGGGATCATGTGGGCGTTTTGTCCATGACCGGCGACGACTTCCAGAGCCGGTATATCCGGGAGCAGTTGGAGCGCCTTGGGGTGGATCCCGGGGGCGTCCTGCCGGTGCTGGATCAGACCCCGGCTTCCGTGATCTTGTATGACCCTTCGGGCCGCCGTCAGGTGTATTGTGATCTGAAGGATATCCAGGATCGGTCTTATCCGCTGCCGGAGGGTATTTTGGATGACGCGGATCTGGTGGTGTGCTGTAATATCAATTTCAACCGACCTCTGCTCCACGCGGCCAGAGCGGCCGGGAAGAAGATCGCCACCGATGTCCATGTGCTCAGAATATCCATGATGGGTATAATAAAGAGTTCATGGAGCACGCCGATATCCTGTTCCTCAGCGATGAGGGCGTGGGAGCGGATTGGCCCGGCTTCCTGCGTGCCCTGCATGGGACCTATGGCAACGAGATCATCGTGCTGGGACGGGGCAGCGAGGGCGCGGCCCTGTGTCATGGTGGGCAGGTGTTCCGGCTCCCGGCGGTACAGGTGGGGCAGGTGGTCAACACCGTGGGAGCAGGGGATGCCCTGTTCACCGCCTTCAACCATCATCTCGCGCAGGGGATGGATCCCGTGGAGTCGCTGGTCCGGGCACAGCTTTTCGCCGCCAACAAGATCTGCGTCAGCGGCGGTGCCGAGGGCTTCGTGGGCCCGGAAAAGATAGAAGATGACCGTTCCCGTTTCGGGGACGAGATGTTAGATAAGATGCAAGTGTTCCCTTTGTGAAAGGAGTGATGTCGTATGGCGAAGCCTTTGGTGGCCATCGTTGGCCGTCCCAATGTGGGCAAATCCATGCTGTTCAACAAGCTGACCGGGCACCGTACCTCCATCGTGGAGGATACTCCCGGCGTGACCCGTGACCGTATCTATGGCGACTGCGAGTGGTGCGGACGGAAATTCTCTTTGGTGGATACCGGCGGTATCGAGCCGGGCACCGACAGCGATATGCTGAAGTTCATGCGCCGTCAGGCGGAGATCGGCATCGAGCTGGCTGATGCCATCGTCATGGTGGTGGATGTCCGTTCCGGCGTCACCGCCGCCGATCAGGATGTGGCCACCATGCTCCGGAAGTCCCGGAAGCCTGTGGCGCTGGCGGTGAACAAGTGCGATTCCATCGGTCTGGTGGACCCGGAGGTCTTCGAGTTCTACGGACTGGGTATCGGTGATCTGTTCGAGACCTCCGCGGTCCACGGTCACGGCACCGGCGATCTGCTGGATTGGGTGCTGGAGAACATCCCTGCCGATGACGGCGAGGATGACGAGAACGAGATCATCAACGTGGCGATCGTGGGCAAGCCCAATGTGGGCAAATCCAGCCTCCTGAACAAGATCCTGGGGGAGGAGCGGGTGATCGTGTCCAATGTGGCAGGAACTACCCGTGATGCCATCGACTCTTACTATGAGAACGAGACGGGCAAATACTGCCTGATCGACACCGCCGGTATGCGCCGGAAGAGCAAGGTGGACGATATCATCGAGAAATACTCCAATATGCGCACCATCAGCGCCATCGACCGGGCGGACGTTTGTCTGATCCTGATCGATGCCAACGAGGGCGTGACGGAGCAGGATACCAAGATCGCGGGTCTGGTCCACGAGGCCGGAAAGGCCGCGATCATCGTGGTGAACAAGTGGGACGCCGTGGAGAACAAGGAGACCAACACCATGCGTGACATGGAGCGTCAGGTCCGGGATGGGCTGAGCTACATGACCTATGCTCCGATCATCTTCCTGTCCGCTCTCACCGGCTCCCGTGTGGACCGGCTGTTCCCGGAGATCCAGGAGGTCTTCCGGCAGAACACCAGCCGGATCACCACCGGTGCGCTGAACAGCATCCTGGCAGAGGCCACCGCCCGGGTCCAGCCCCCCAGCGACAAGGGCCGCCGGCTGAAGATCTACTATATGACCCAGGCCGGTACCAAGCCGCCGCATTTCGTGATCTTCTGCAACGATGCCCGGCTGTTCCACTTCTCCTATCAGCGGTATCTGGAGAACCAGATCCGTGACGTGTTCGGCCTGAAGGGCACCCCGGTGCGGATCACCATCCGCCAGAAGGGCGATAAGGAGGAATGACGGTCATGTGGTTCCCTATACTCATCACGGTGCTGACGGGCTACCTCCTCGGTAACCTCAACGGCGCGGTGCTCATGTCCAATTTGCTGGCCCATGAGGACGTGCGGACCCAGGGCAGCGGTAATGCGGGCCTGACCAATTTCGCCCGGAATTACGGCGGTCTGGGTTCCTTCGGCGTGATCGCCATCGATGGGATCAAGGCGGCGCTGGCGTGTCTGGCCGGTGGGCTCATGCTGGTGCCCTACGATATGTGGGCGGAAGGCATGGCGATCGGCGGTCTGGCCCTGATGGTGGGCCATGATTTCCCGGTCCTGCTGGGCTTCAGGGGAGGCAAGGGCATCCTCAGTGGTTGCATCATCGCCTTCGTGATCGACTGGCGTGTGGGCCTTTTGGTCCTTGGGGTCTTTGCGGTGCTGTATCTGCTGACCCGGTATGTATCTCTTGGCTCTGTGGTCGCCTCCGCTACCTTTGCGGTGGGCTTCGCGGTGTTCCGGCATGACCGCCCTGTGGTGATGCTTTGTGGGATCGCCATGGGCCTGCTGGCGGTGTATATGCACCGGGGCAATATCCTGCGTCTGTTGCAGGGCAACGAGCGCAAGACCGACCTTTTCAAGAAGGGGAGTAAAAAATGAAAGTAGCAGTTGTTGGCAGTGGCGCCTGGGGCACGGCTCTGGCGATCCGGCTTTGTAAGAACGGTCACGATGTGACCATGTGGACCTTCGAGAAGGAACTCATCCCCCAGATGGAGCAGGAGCGGCACAACATCCGTCTTCCCGGCGCGGTGCTCCCGGAGGGTTTGAAGGTCTCCGGCGACTATGCCTGCGTCAGCGGCTGTAAGCTGGTGGTGGTGGCGGCGCCGTCTTTCCCGATCCGCAGTGTCAGCCGGGGGATCGCCCCGTTTCTGGATGAGGACGCAGTGCTGGTGTCCGTCACCAAGGGCATCGAGAACGGCACTCTGCTCCGCATGAGCCAGGTGGTGGCGGAGGAGACCGGTCGGAAGGTGGTGGTCCTGACGGGCCCCAGCCATGCCGAGGAGGTGGCGCTGGATGTGCCCACCGGGTGCCTGTCCGCCTGTGAGGACCGGGAGCTGGCGGAGTTCGTGCAGGATGCCTTCATGTCCGAGACCTTCCGGATCTACACCAGCCCCGATGCCGTGGGCGCGGAGCTGGGTGCGGCCCTGAAGAACGTGATCGCCCTGTGTGCCGGTGTGACCGACGGTCTGGGCTGTGGCGACAACACCAAGGCCATGCTCATGACCCGTGGTCTGACGGAGATGGCAAGACTGGGCATCTCCATGGGTGCTCAGAAGGATACTTTCGCCGGGCTTGCCGGCGTGGGCGATCTGATCGTGACCTGTACTTCCATGCACTCCCGGAACCGTCGGGCCGGTATCCTGATCGGTCAGGGCAAGTCCGTCAAGGAGGCTATGGATGAGGTGGGCGCTGTGGTGGAGGGCTATTATGCCGCCGCTTCCGCTTACGCTCTTTGCAAGAAGCAAGGGGTCGAGATGCCCATCGTGACTGCCGCTTATCAGTGTCTGTATGAGGGCCTGAGTGCCAAGGACGCTGTCCACGCTTTGCTGGGCCGGGAAAAGAAGCCGGAGCAGGAAGACGCCGGTTGGCTTTGAAGCAAAACATCCCCCTGTTCCGCTGGCGGAACAGGGGGATGTTTCAATGCAGAATGCATAATGCAAAATGCAGAATTATCGAATTCGCTTCGCGAATATTTTTAAATAGTGCCGAAGGCACACCTTAATTATGCATTATGCATTCTTCATTATGCATTAAAAAAAGACACCGCCGGATGGCGATGTCGTTTTTTTATATGCGTTATGCATCAGACGGCCCGCTCGACCTTGTTGGAACGGAGGCATCTGGTACAAGCGTACACATGGCACGGAGTCCCGTTGACAACAGCCTTGACCCGCTTCACATTGGGCTTCCAGGTACGGTTGGAACGTCTGTGGGAGTGGGAGACCTTGATACCGAAAGTCACGCCCTTGCCACAATAATCACACTTCGCCATTTTTCGCACCTCCTATCCGCATATGATGGTTTACTTAACGCCCATTACAAGCGCTAGGATATGATACCAAAGATCTTATGAAAATGCAAGCATTTTTTTCTCGTTTTTTTATTTTTTTTATTTTGTGGGATCCCGTATTGATATTCCATGTGCTCACAGGTATAATATGAAGCAAATGGATGGATAAAAGGAGGATGTGCCTATGATCGATACCTACAGTGTCCCTCTGCGGGACGTTGTGAAGGATCTGAAGCTGCAGGTGGTCCATGCCGCCACGGATATGGATGCCGTCCGCCTGACGGTGGCGGACCTGTCCCGTCCCGGTCTGCAGTTGGCGGGTTATTTCGATCACTTCGAGCCTATGCGTCTTCAGATCATGGGCAATGTGGAGATCAGTTATCTGGCAAAGCTCACGTCCGTGGAGCGGGCGATCACCTTCGACCGGTTGTTCTCCTACAAGATCCCGGCTTTGCTTTTGGCCCGGGACGCTTCTCCGTATCCGGAGTGTCTGGAGATGGCCCGGAAGCATAACATCACGATCCTTAGCAGTAAAGAGACCACAAGCAACATCGTTTCCGCCATCATCGTTTATTTGAGCTCTGCCATGTCCCCCCGGATCACCCGGCACGGTGTGCTGATGGAGATCTACGGCGAGGGCATCCTGCTCACCGGCGAGAGCGGCATCGGTAAAAGTGAGGCGGCGGTGGAGCTTTTGAAGCGTGGTCACCGTCTGATCGCGGACGACGCGGTGGAGATCCACCGGATCACCGGCGACGCGCTGGTGGGTGCCGCACCGGAGCTTTTGCGCAACTACATCGAACTGCGTGGCATCGGCATCGTGAATGTGGCCCGGCTGTTCGGCGTGGGCGCAGTCAAGGAAGAGAACAAGATCGATCTGGTGGTGGATATCGTGCCCTGGAAGACCCATCAGGTCTATGACCGGCTGGGACTGGAGGATCAGTATATGGACATCCTGGGGGTGAAGGTGCCTATGTACACCATCCCCATCACGCCCGGCCGTAATCTGGCAGTGATCCTGGAGGTGGCGGCTATGAACAACCGTCAGCGGAAGATGGGTTACAATTCCGCCAAGGAGTTCACCGAGAACATCGACCGGCATTTCGAGCAGAACATGAGGACCGTGTGATGAAGGAATTCACCATTGGAGACAATGACGCCGGTCAGCGGTTGGACCGCTTTCTGGCCAAGGCGGTGCCTCTGCTCCCGGCTTCGCTGGCGCAGAAATACATCCGCATCAAGCGGATCAAGCTGGATGGGAAGCGTGTGGAACGGGACACCCGGCTGAAGGCCGGAGACAAGCTCCAGCTCTACATCAACGATGAGTTTTTCGACAAGCCCAGAGAGGACAATGCGTATCTCACGGTAGCGGTGCCCAAGCTCACGGTGGTCTATGAGGACGATCAGATCATCCTTGTGGACAAGCGGCCCGGGCTTGCGGTGCATCCCCACGACGGGGCGGAGTATGGCAGGACCCTGATCGACCATATCCAGGCTTATCTGTATCAGAAGAGGGAATGGAGCCCCAGAGGGGAGAACTCCTTTGTTCCGGCCTTGTGCAACCGGATCGACCGCAACACCGGCGGCATCGTGATCGCCGCCAAGACGGCGGAGGCCCTGCGGATCATGAACCAGAAGATCAAGGACCGGGAGTTGGACAAACGGTATCTGGCGATCGTGGAGGGGACTCCCAAGCAGAAAGAGGGGAGCCTGAAAGGCTACCTCTTCAAGGACGCGAAGAAGAACCGGGTCTTCGTCAGCGACAGCCCCAAGCCCGGTGCCAAGAGCTGTCACACCAATTATAAGGTGTTGGCATCCCGACAGGGGCTTTCTTTGGTGGAGTGTGAGCTGATCACCGGCCGGACCCATCAGATCCGTGCCCAATTCGCCCACGCAGGGCATCCGCTGTTGGGCGACGGCAAGTACGGAAAGCTGGACAAGCGGTATGACCGCAGTTATCAGGCGCTGTACTCTTACAAGCTGACCTTCGATTTCACCACGGAGGCCGGGTGTCTTGCGCATCTGGATGGGAAGAGCTTCCGGGTGGAGGATGTGGAGTTCGTCCGGGAGTATTTTCCGGATGTGAGGATCTGATCTGGAGGGGATCGCCACGTCGCTCCGCTCCTCACGAAGACAGTATTTATTGGAGGGCTTATGGGCTATCGTGATCTGGTGTTCGATCTGTACGGGACGTTGGTAGACATCCATACGGAGGAAAACGCGCTGGTTTGGGAGAAGACGGCGCTGTATTTCGGGTTCTATGGGGCCCACTATTCTCCCGAAGAGCTTCAGGCGGCGTTCCGGGCGGAGCTTCAGGCCAGAGAGGCCAAGGCGGGCCAGAGCTATGAATGCTTCCCGGACATCCCCTTCGAGCAGGTGATGGCGGTGCTGTTCCGTGCCAAGGGCATCGAGGATGCGGAAGCACTGGGTATCAATGCGGCACAGCTGTTCCGGATCTCGTCGATCGAGTATGTGAAGCTGTATCCCGGTGTTTTGGAGGCGCTGGCGGACCTGCGGAAGGCAGGCTTCCGGCTGTGGCTTTTGAGCAACGCCCAGCGGGTGTTCACGGCCTTCGAACTGCGGCATCTGGGGCTGGGGGACCAGTTGGACGGGATCTATATCTCCTCGGACTATCGGTGCCGGAAGCCCGATGCCCGGTTCTATGAAGCGCTTCTGCGGGAACAGGGGCTGGAGATCGGGGATTGCCTCATGATCGGCAACGACCGGCATACGGACATCGCCGGTGCCAAGGCCGTGGGCATGGCCACGCTGTATATGCATACGGCGTTGACGCCCCCGGATCAGGCGGAGGCAGATCCTGGGCTCCATCCCGATGTGGCACCGGCAGGGTGCCGTCATTTCGAATTCGAAGGCGATGACTGGTCGGTACTGGGTCCGCTGATCCGACGGCTCGGAAGCTGATCCGGTCTCATAACAGAAAGGAGACATCGTGAAGAAGCAGTTTTTTAAGCGGTTCGGTGCCATGACCATGGCAGCGGTGCTGGGGCTCAGTCTGGCGGCACCGGTGCTGGCCACCGAGGTCGGGGAGACACCTCTGACCAAGATCTATTCCTCTGAGGATTTCGAGACCATGTACACCTACACCGGTGACGATCTGGGTGCCAACTGGTCCAAGGAGAAGACCGTGTTCCGTCTGTGGGCTCCCACAGCCACCTCGGTGAAGGTGAACCTTTATGAGACCGGTACGCCCAATACCCCGGACCTCTTCGACCAGTTGGAGATGACCCCCGATGCCAGCGGCACTTGGGTGGCGGAGAAGGAAGGGGACCTGAATGGGGTCTACTACACCTATCAGGTGGAGGTGGATGGCAAGACGGAGGAAGCTTGTGATCCCTACGCCCGTGCCACCGGTGTCAACGGTCTTCGTGCCATGGTCATCGATCTGGATTCTACGGACCCCGAGGGCTGGGACAAGGATGCCGATCCCCATGCGGGAAACAACATCACGGACGCTGTGATCTACGAGCTCCATGTCCGGGATCTGAGCATGGACGAGAGCTCCGGCATCACCAACAAGGGCAAGTTCTTGGGCCTGATCGAGACCGGTACCACCAACCCCAACGGGGTCCCCACGGGTCTGGACCACATCAAGAGCCTGGGCATCACCCACATCCATCTGCTGCCCAGCTATGACTATGCTTCCGTGGACGAGAGCAAGCTGGACCAGCCGCAGTTCAACTGGGGCTATGATCCTCTGAACTACAACGTGCCCGAAGGCTCCTACTCCACCGATCCCTTCCACGGTGAGGTCCGGGTGAAGGAGTTCAAGCAGATGGTCAAGGGTCTCCATGACAACGGTATCAGCGTGATCATGGACGTGGTGTACAACCATGTGTATGACGCGACTACCTTCTGCTTCAACAAGATCGTGCCCCAGTACTTCAGCCGTGTGTCCGAGCGGGGCAACTATTCCGCCGGTTCCGGCTGTGGCAACGATACCGCTTCCGAGCGGAGCATGGTCAAGAAGTACATCGTGGATTCCGTGAAGTATTGGGCCGATGAATACCACATCGACGGCTTCCGCTTCGATCTGGTGGGCCTGATCGACACTGAGACCATCAACGCCGTCATGGCAGAGGTCAAGAAGACCCATCCCAATGTGTTCTTCTACGGCGAGGGCTGGACCATGGGCACCTTCATGACCAAGGATGGCTATACCCTGACCACCCAGGCCAACTCCGAGGAGACTCCTGATTTCGCTTTCTTCTCCGATACCATGCGTGACGCCCTCCGTGGCCCCATGTCCAATGACCGGCAGACGGGCTTCGTGGCCGGTGCCGGCGGTTATGACGGCAACGTCCGTAACTGCTTCCTCGGTAAGGCCAACTGGTGCAACAGCCCCACCCAGGCGATCAACTACGCTTCCTGCCATGACAATCTGGCGCTGTTCGACCGGATCACCCTGTCCACCGAGAAGAACACCTTCGAGGAGCGGGTGAAGATGAACGATCTGGCGGCGGCGGTGGTGATGCTGTCTCAGGGCGTGCCCTTCTTCCAGGCCGGTGAGGAGATGCTCCGCACCAAGCCTCTGCCTGAGGGCGGCTACGATCACAACAGCTACAAGAGCCCTGACTCCATCAACAGCCTGAAGTGGAGCGATCTGGACGACGAGACCTATCAGACGGTCCGGGATTACTACGCCGGTCTGATCGAGTTCCGTAAGGCCCATCCGGCGCTGCGCATGACCACGCCGGAGGCGGTGGAGGCCGGTGTCAAGGCGGTCCGTGAGGATCTGGATCCTCTGGTGACGGTCTTTGAGTTCGCACCTCAGGTCAACGGGGAAGATGACTACGGTATGTATGTGATCTTCAATCCCCGGAAGGAAGCCACCACGGTGAACTTGCCGGAGGGTGAGTGGACGATCTACATCCAGGGTGACAAGGCCGGTACTGAGGCTTTGGGTACTGCCGAGGGCAGTGTGTCCGTGGACCCGATCAGCACCACGGTGCTGGTCCGGGAGGAGGCTCCCGTGACGGAGGAGCCGACTGTTCCGTCGGAGCCTGCGGAGCCCAAGCCTGTGAAAAACAACATGGTCCTGCTGGGCGGCATCATCGCCGGTGTGGTGGCAGTGATCGGTATCGCGGTGGGCTTCGTCCTGAAGCGTAAGAAGTGATATACTGACATGAAAAAACGTCCCGATGCGTAAAAGCATCGGGACGTTCATCATATCAGCACAGCTTGGCGCCGGCGGGGATCTTGTCGTCGAGCATGATGAGGTTCAGCTTCTCTTCGCCGTTCTCGGTGTGGACGGCGCTGAGCAGCATACCGCAGGACTCACGGCCCATCATCTTCCGGGGCGGCAGGTTGGTGATGGCCACCAGCGTCTTGCCCACCAGCTCCTCGGCCTTGTAGAACTTGGCGATGCCGCTGAGGATCTGACGGTCGGTGCCGGTGCCGTCATCCAGCGTGAACTGCAGCAGCTTGTCGCTCTTCTTCACGTTCTGGCAGGCCTTGACCTTCACGGCACGGAAGTCGCTCTTGCAGAAGGTGTCGAAGTCCACGTTCTCTTCCGCGTAGGGCTCGATCTCGATGGGGGGCTTGGCGGGCTTGCTCAGCTCTTCCAGCGCGGCCAGCTCCTTCTCCACATCCAGACGGGGGAACAGGGCGGCACCCACGGTGGTGCTCCAGACGGCATCTGCGTCGGCACAGTAGCACTGGGCATCCCAGCCACGGCCCTGGGCAGGGACGTTCAGCTGATCGAGGATCTTCTCGGCGGTCTCGGGCATGAAGGGGGTGATCAGGATGGCGGCGATGCGGATGCACTCGCACAGGTTCTTCATGACGGTCAGCAGTCTGGGCTTGGTGTCCTCGGACTTTGCCAGGATCCAGGGGGTCGTCTCGTCGATATACTTGTTGGCCCGGTCCAGCAGACGGAAGATCTCATTCAGGGCAACGGAGAACTGGAACTTGTCCATCTGGGCGGTGTACTTCTCGATGACATCCTGGGCCAG
>JAFNXT010000274.1 GCA_017378975.1 Oscillospiraceae bacterium | reverse complement strand
TCCAGGGTGTCCGCGCCGGAGGCGGTGCACTCGAGGAGCTTGGTGGCACCCTCGCCGTCACCGGCGATCATCCGGCACAGGGACACGGTGATGGTGTTCAGGGCCTTCATGAAGGTCTCGAAGGCCTCGCCGTCGGAAACGATGGGGTCATTCTCCGCCATGCCGTTGGCAAGGACGGTGACCATGTCGTTGGTGGAGGTGTCGCCGTCGATGGAGAGCATATTGAAGGTGGCCTGGATATCCGTCCGCAGGGCCTTTTGCAGCATGGCGGGGGAGATGGCGCAGTCGGTGGTGATGAAGACCAGCATGGTGGCCATGTTGGGATGGATCATGCCGCTGCCCTTGGCGATGCCACCGATGCGGCAGGTCTTGCCGCCGACAGTGAACTCCACCGCGATCTCCTTGGAGATGGTGTCGGTGGTCATGATGGCCTGCGCGGCGTTGGCGCTGCCCTCATAGCTCAGGCCCTGGGCCAGAACGTCCATGGCGTTTGCGATGGGATCCAGGCACAGGGGCTGGCCGATCACGCCGGTGGAGGCCACCACCACGTCGGAGGCGGCGATGCCGGTGGCTTTCTCCACCAGAGCGCACATCCCTTCGGCGATCTGGATGCCGTCGGCGTTACAGGTGTTGGCATTGCCGGAGTTGCAGATCACGGCTTGGGCCGTGCCGTTGGCGATGTTGGCTTTGGTCACGAGGAGCGGCGCGCCCTTGACCAGATTGGTGGTATACACCGCCGCGGCGGTGGCAGGAACGTCGCTGACGATCAGCGCCAGATCCTTCTTGGTATGGTTCTTCCGGATGCCGCAGTGGACACCGTTGGCCTTGAAGCCCTTCGCGGCACAAACGCCGCCAGAGATGATGTTCATTGTATGATCTCCTAGCTGTTGTTAAAGATACGAGATACGAGATATGAGATACGAGACAGGGCACGATGCGGGATGTCCCGTATCTCTTATCTATCGGTCAAATGTCCAGGCCGGTGGTCTCGTCCACGCCCAGAAGGATGTTCATGTTCTGGATGGCGGCGCCGGAGGCACCCTTGCCCAGATTGTCGAAGAGGGCGGTGACCATGGTCTGTGTGGCGTGACCGGTGACGATCAGGCGCATAGAGTCCTTGCCTGCCAGCGTACCGGCGTAGATCAGGGGCTCGTCGCCGCCCAGCGGGGCTACGGTCACGAGCTTCTGGCCCTCGTAGTGGGCGGAGATGACATCATGGACCTTTGCCGCGTCGAAGCCCGGGAGCAGGATGGAGGTGGCCATGCCCTCGTAGAAGTCGCCCAAAATGGGGCTGAACACGGGGGCGTTGGTCAGACCGCAGAGCTTCCGCATCTCCGGCAGGTGCTTATGGGTGAGGGTAGTGCCGTAGATCCGGTGGCTGTCGTGACGGGGGTCCCGGTGAGGATCCTCATACTCGGCGATCAGGCTTTTGCCGCCGCCGGAATAGCCCGTGAGAGAATAGGCGGTCACAGGGAAGTCGGCAGGCAGGATGCCGCTGGCCACCAGAGGGTAGCAACCGGCGATGAAGCCGCTGGCGTGACAGCCGGGGTTCGCCACCCGGCGGCTGCCTGCGATCGCCTTTCGGTGGGCCTCGGACAGCTCCGGGAAGCCGTAGGCCCATGCGTCATTGGTGCGATGGGCGGTGGAGGTGTCGATGATCTTCACATCACTGCCCTCTGCCAGCGCCACCGCTTCCACGGCGGCGGCATCGGGCAGGCACAAAAAGGCGATATCGGCGGAGAACAGAGCGTCCTTCCGGGCGGAGGCATCCTTCCGCAGTTCCTCCGGCAGGACGATCAGCTCCAGATCTGTTCTGGAGGCCAGTCGCTCCCGGATCCGCAGGCCGGTGGTACCGGCACTGCCGTCAATGAATATCTTCGTCATGCTAACATCTCTTTCACATAGTCGATCTGGGCTTCCACGGAAGCCACGCTGGTGCCGCCCTCGCTGATCCGCTTCTCCACGCAGACCATCAGGTCGATGGCCTCGTACAGCTCGTCATCGAACAGGTCGCTGTACTCCAGATACTTCTCCAGCGGCAGGTCCTCCAGCACGGTGTCGTTCTGGATGCAATATGCCACCAGACTGCCGGAGATCTTATAGGCGGTGCGGAAGGGCATGCCCTTCTTCACCAGATAGTCTGCCAGGTCCGTCGCATTGATGAAGCCACGCTGGGCGGCTTTCTTCATGTTGGCGGTGTTGGCGGTGAGGGTGTCGATCATGGGGGCGAAGACCTGCAGACACATCTTCACGGTGTCCACTGCGTCGAAGATGCTCTCTTTGTCCTCCTGCATATCCTTGTTGTATGCAAGGGGCAGGCCCTTCAGGGTGGTCAGCAGACCCATCAGGTCGCCGTAGACCCGGCCGGTCTTGCCACGGACCAGCTCTGCCATGTCCGGATTCTTCTTCTGGGGCATGATGGACGAGCCCGTGGTGAAGGCATCGCTCAGTTCGATGAACTTGAACTCCCAGCTGGACCAGAGGATGATCTCCTCGGAGAACCGGGACAGGTGCATCATGAGGATGGAAAGACCGCTGAGCATCTCGGCGCAGAAGTCACGGTCGGAAACGCCGTCCAGAGAGTTCCGGCAGATGCCGTCGAAGCCCAGCTTCTGTGCTTCGAACCGGCGGTCGGTGTCGTAGGTGGTGCCTGCCAGCGCGCAACAGCCGATGGGAGACCGGTTCATGCGCTTCCGGCAGTCTGCCAGACGCTCCAGATCCCGCAGGAGCATCATGGCGTAAGCCATCAGGTGATGCCCGAAGGTGATGGGCTGGGCCCGCTGGAGGTGGGTATAGCCGGGCATGATGGCGGCCTTGTACGCTTCGGCCTTGGCGGTCACGGCGGCGATCACGGCCTTCGTCAGGTCGGAGATCTCGTCGATCTGGCTACGCAGGTACATCCGGATGTCCAGCGCCACCTGATCGTTACGGGAACGGGCGGTGTGGAGCTTCTTGCCCACGTCGCCCAGACGCTGGGTCAGGACCTGCTCCACGAACATATGGATATCCTCGCACTCCATGTCGATGGGGAGCACTCCGGCGTCGATGTCGGCGAGGATCTGCTCCAGACCGGTGATCAGGGTGTCGGCATCGGTCTGGGAGATGATCCCTTTATAAGACAGCATGGCGGCATGGGCCATACTGCCGGTGATGTCCTCACGATACATCCGGCTGTCGAAGCGGATGGAGGAATTGAAGTCGTCCGCGATCTTTTCTGTCTTGCCGTCAGTACGTCCGGCCCACATTTTTGCCATGTTTTTATCTCCTTAGAAAAAGCGTATGTCATCCTGAGCGCGCGCCAGCGGTTCGAAGGGGCTTCGCACCCGGTCCAACGCTGTTACGTGGCGATGGCGCGAAGATCCTTCGGCTCCGCTTCGCTTCGCTCAGGATGACAGGTTTCAGTTTTTTACAGCTTGCCCTGCTCTCTGAGAGCCTGGACGGTGGTGGGCAGACCCCACAGGTTGATGAAGCCCTCGGCCTG
The DNA here is from genome assembly GCA_017378975.1 of Oscillospiraceae bacterium. GTDB lineage: Bacteria > Bacillota > Clostridia > Oscillospirales > Oscillospiraceae > Faecousia. The sequence continues at coordinate 328 of JAFNXT010000274.1, read as the reverse complement.
TCTCTGGTCGTAGTCGCTCTCGTCGAAGGTGACGAGGCTCTCGGAGTACAGAGAGTAGGGGGAGGTGGTGCCGGCGGGGATGATGTTGCCCTTGTACAGCTTCAGCTTCACGGTGCCGGTGACGTACTTGTTGGACTCGTTGGCGAAGGCGGTCAGGGCCTCCTGCAGGGGGGAGTACCACTTGCCGTTGTAGATCAGATCGGCGTAGTCCACAGCCAGCTTCTGCTTGACGTGGAGGGTGTCACGGTCGATGGTCAGCATCTCCAGCTGCTCATGGGCGAAGTACAGGATGGTGCCGCCGGGGGTCTCGTAGACACCGCGGTCCTTC
>JAFNXT010000273.1 GCA_017378975.1 Oscillospiraceae bacterium | reverse complement strand
ACGTACATCTCCACGAAATCCGAACCGGAGATCGACAGGAACTGCACATCAGCCTCACCGGCCACCGCACGGGCAAGCAAAGTCTTACCGGTACCGGGAGGACCCACCAACAGCAGGCCGTGAGGGATCCGGGCGCCGATCCGGGTGTACTTATCGGGATCGCGGAGGAAATCCACGACCTCCTGCAGTTCGCCCTTCTCCTCGTCAGCACCGGCCACGTCCTCAAAGGTGACCTTCTTATCGTCCGGCAGACCCAGAACGGTCCGGGCCTTACCGAAATTACTCAAGCCGTTGGCATTGCCTGCCCGGCCAACGAAGATCACCCACAGTACCAGCAGGATCACACCAACGATCAGCAGGGGCAGGATGATATCATAGGGAGAAGCCTCCTTCTCCGGGATGAAGTCGTAGCTCTCCAGCTTCCCGTCCTTGACCTGCTCCTGGATGGTGTCCCACATCTGCTCCCGGAACCGCTCCGGATCGGTCAGGCGCACGGAATATTCATCCCGCCCCTGATACTCCTCATGGAGTTTCATCTGCAGGACATCACCGTCCACCACGAAGGACTTGACCTTCCCCTCCTGCAACAGCATCACCAGCTCCGAATCCTTCAGGTCGTCCGAAAAATCGAACAGCCCCATGACCCAGGAGAAGGTCAGCGCCAGCAGGATGATATAAATGATGATAACGAACGGTTTACGATTCTTCAAAACGCTTTACTCCACTCCTTATTTTGCGTAAGCCTCAGGCTTCAGGATGCCCACATAGGGCAGGTTCCGATACTTTTCATCAAAATCCAGACCGTAACCCACCACGAAATGGTTCTCGATGGTGAAGCCCACATAGTCCGGCTTCAGGGTGATGCCCGGCTTCCGGCGCTCCGGCTTATCCAGCAGGGTGCAGATCTTCAGGGACGCAGGCTCCTGCTTCATCAGATGCTCATAGGTGAAATTCAGGGAATTGCCGGTATCGTAGATATCCTCCAGGATCAGCACATGCCGCCCCTTGATATCGGCGCTCAGATCCTTCTTCACCACCATAGTGCCACTGGTCTGGGTACCCTTATACGAGGAGATCGCCATGAAATCCATCTCACAGGGGACCTTGATCTGCCGGATCATGTCCGCATAGAAGATGGCAACGCCCTTCAGGACGCCAACCACCACAGGGAACTTCCCCTCGTACTCCCGGGTCAACTCCTGACCCATCTGCCCGATCCTCTGACGGATCTGCTCCTCTGACAAAAGGATCCTTTCGATATCTCTTTCCATCCTTGTATCCCTCAGCTTTCTGTTTTTATGATCCGGATCTTCCAACCGGCGCCGATACGGCCCACATCCGGGCCGATGCCATACACCCCAAGGATCCCTTCCCCGTCTGCCAGCACCGGGATGGTGTCACGCAGATGGGCCGGGATCTTCCGGTCGATGAACAGCTTTTTCAGCGTCTTCGTCCCGCCATGGAGACGGATCTCATCACCGGACTGTCGGGCACGGACCATCAAAGGTCCTTCGATATCCACGGTGAACACATCCTCACCGTTTTCTACATGATCAGCGACCTCACATTCGATCCGCCATCCGGGCAGCAACGTGATCCCGGGGCAACTCAAAGGGGTCTGTTCCAGCGGCGCGGACCCAGCCTCCGCCACCAAAAGGTCATAACAACGGCGGACCACCAGACCACCGGGGAGCTCCGCTCTTGCCGAAGGCTTCTGGGACGCGATCACCGCCTCCACCATAGCCAAATGAGCCGCCTCCGGTTCCCGGAAGCCATGGTCCTTCAAAAAACCATCCAGTACCCGGCTCCGGTGCGCCTCCGGCATGGCACGCAGGGCAGACACCGTCAAAGGCCCCTCCACACGGGCCTGCGCCGTCAACTGCCGTTCATCCTCCCGAAGACGAAGCGCCATCTCCGACAGGTTCTCAGCCAGTCTGGGGTTCTCTTCCACCAGCAACGGCATCACATGATGACGCAGTCTGTTCCGCAGGAACCGATCCGTGGCGTTGGAGCTGTCCTCCCGATGGGGCAAACAGTATCCATCCAGAAACGCCATCACCTCTCGCCGGGTCACGGTCAGCATAGGCCGGATGATCCGGCCCCGGACCGGAGCGATCGCCCCCAGTCCCTTCAGCCCGGTGCCCCGGACCAAGCGCATCAGCACCGTTTCCGCATTGTCATCAGCGGTATGGGCTGTGGCGATCTTGCCTTCAAGGCCCATAAGGAAGGCATACCGTGCATCTCTGGCGGCCGACTCCAGGCCCTTCTGTCCTGCCACCACCGGTCCGGACCCCACCGTCAGTGGGATATCGAACCGATTGCAGAGCTGTCGGACGAATTCCGCATCTCCGTCCGATTCCTCGCCACGAAGCTGATGGTCGAAATGGGCGGCCCGAAGGCGGATCTGGAGTTTTTCTTT
>JAFNXT010000272.1 GCA_017378975.1 Oscillospiraceae bacterium | reverse complement strand
GGGCGCAAAGATCGCGGTGGATGCCGCCGGGAAGTCCATGAAACGGGTGTGGACGGTGCTGTATGTGCCGATCCCTTACAATTTCTATGAGCGGGTGAAGCTGGAGGTCACGGCCTTCGGCGGCATCCTCCGGGATACCCAGTTCGGCATGGACATCGAGCTGGAGATCTTGATGCCGGAAGCGCAGGCACAGCCTTTTTTGGATAAGCTGACGGACATGAGCAGTGGTATCATCGAAGGGATGGAGACGGGGCAGGAGTATCGGGCGTTCCCGGTTTGAGGATGCCGGTTCGGGCTCCGCTCGTCCCCCTCATAAATAGGGGGGGAGAGGATGGTGCGTGGGGGATCGCCATCGGCGAAGGCACATCCCCCACAAGGCGATGAAAAGCACACCCATGGTCCGCAGATCCGTAGGATCTGCGGCGGCGGGGGGAAGCCCCTGCCCTACATCCACTTTGCAGGAAGGGGACAGTGATCATGACGGTACGGGAAGAATTGGAGCGGCTGGAGCATCGGCGGTTGGATCCCCGGGCAGCTTTCGCCGATCGGAGCAAAGGCCGGCCTGTGGCGGAGGAGCCACGGGAGAACGATGTGCGGACCTGCTATCAGCGGGATGTGGACCGGATCGTCCACTCCAAGGCGTTCCGGCGGTTGATGCACAAGACGCAGGTGTTCCTCCGGCCGGAGGGAGACCATTACCGGACCCGGATGACCCATACGCTGGAGGTGACCCGGATCGCCCGGACCATCGCGCAGGCGTTGGGGCTCAATGAGGATCTGGCGGAGGCCATCGGTATGGGCCATGATCTGGGGCATACGCCCTTCGGGCATGCCGGAGAAGAGGCCCTGTCCCAATGCCTGGGCAAGCCCTTCCGTCACAATGAGCAGAGCCTCCGGGTGGTGGATGTGCTGGAGAAGGACGGGCAGGGACTGAACCTGACCCATGAGGTCCGGGACGGCATCCTGTGTCACACCGGGGACCCCTGGCCCAGCACGCTGGAGGGCATGGTGGTCCGGCGCAGTGATCAGATCGCCTATGTCAACCATGACATCGATGACGCGATCCGGGCCGGGATCCTCACCGACGAAGATATCCCCAGCGCCATCACCGACATCCTTGGACATAGCCATCGGGACCGGATCGACACGCTGGTGTGTGACGCGATCGCGACCTCCCGGGAAGCCGGGACCGTGACCCTGTCCCCGGCGGTGGATGGGGCATTGCGTGACCTGCGGGCCTTCATGTTCGAGAAGGTCTACCGCAATCCCATCGCCAAGAGCGAGGAGCGGAAGGCGAAGGTCATGCTGAAAAAACTGTTTGAATATTACTACGAGCATCCCGAGGCACTGCCCGAGGATTTCCAGCCCCAGATGAGCTTTGACGGGCTGGAACGGACGGTCTGCGATTACATCGCCGGGATGACGGATAACTATGCCGTAGACAAATATACTGAGATCTTCATCCCCATGGGCTGGAACGTTCGGGGGTGAGGAGATATCGTCATTGCCGTACGGCATCGTTCTCCGTGTGCCGATCGTCATAAGGAGGACGACGATATCATGATAGAATTGAAAGGAAAATACGCTTCCGCGAAGGTGTTCACGGACGTGGTGGATCAGGCATCCATCAGTCAGGTGATCGGGCTGCTGAACCAGCCCTATGCGGAAGGCAGTCGGATCCGGATGATGCCGGATATCCATGCCGGCATGGGCTGTACCATTGGTACCACCATGACCATCGGGGACAAGATCTGCCCGGATCTGGTGGGAGTGGACATCGGCTGTGGCATGGAGATGGTGCAGGTCCGGGAAAAGCATATGGAGCTGCAAAAGCTGGACAAGCTGATCCGGGAGCAGATCCCCTCGGGGTTCTCGATCCGTACGAAGCCCCATCGGTACGCAGAGCAGGTGGATCTGGAGGAGCTCCATTGCGCGAACCATGTGGATCTGGACCGGGCGGCACGCAGCATCGGTACGCTGGGCGGCGGCAACCACTTCATCGAGGTGGACAAGGATGAGGATGGACACCTGTTCGTGGTGATCCATTCCGGCAGCCGTCATCTGGGCGTCCAAATCGCTAAGCACTATATGGACGCAGGCTGGAAGGCCCTGCAGGAGACCCCGGAGGGAAGGTCCGTCCCCAAGGCGCTGGCCTATGTGGAAGGGGAACTGCTGGAGCGATATCTGCATGACATGAAGATCGCGCAGGCCTTCGCTGACTGCAACCGCCGGGCCATGATGGACGTGATCGTCAAGGGCATGGGTCTGCATGTGCAGGAGCAGTCCACCACGGTCCACAACTATATCGATATGGAGAGCCGGATCCTGCGCAAGGGCGCGGTCTCCGCCAAAGCCGGGGAGCGGTTGCTGATCCCGATCAATATGCGTGACGGCAGTCTGATCTGTGAGGGGAAGGGCAACGAGGACTGGAATTTCTCCGCACCCCATGGTGCCGGGCGGCTCATGAGCCGTGGTGACGCCAAGAGCAGCTTCACCGTATCGGAATTCAGGAAACAGATGCAGGGCATCTACACCACCAGTGTTGGTCAGGGCACCTTGGATGAGTGTCCCATGGCCTACAAGCGGATGGAGGATATCCTGGAGCATATCGGGCCGACGGTCCGGGTCATTTCCGTGATCCGTCCGGTCTATAATTTCAAGGCCGGCGGCGGAGACTGACCGGTCGGTGGGAGATCCCGAGCCCCGTCCGGGGATGGGGGTCGGAAAGACATCGTGTGATAGGGAAAAGAGAGGAGGGGGCTTATGGCGTTCCCGGCGGCGTTCATCGATGAACTGGTCCAGCGCAATCCGATCGAGGATGTGGTGGGGCAGTATGTTTCTCTGCGGCGTGCAGGCTCCAACCTGTTCGGCCTGTGTCCCTTCCATGGGGAAAAGACGGCTTCCTTCTCCGTGACACCGGACAAGGCTATGTATTATTGCTTCGGCTGTCACAAGGGTGGCGGCGTGATCAATTTCCAGATGGAGATCGAGGGGCTCAGCTATCCGGACGCGGTCCGGGCTCTGGCCAAGCGGGCCGGGATGGAAGTGCCTGACGACGAGCAGTATCAGAGCCGCTACCATCAGCAGGAGCGGCTGTGGGCCGCCCATAAGGAGGCGGCACGGTTCTTCCATCAAAAGCTTTACGAGCCGCAGGGCACGGCGGCGTTGGCTTACGCGCAGGGCCGTGGGATGCCCAAGAGCGTGCTGACCCGGTTCGGCATCGGCTATGCTCCCGACAGTTGGACGGATCTTGTGGACCATCTGCGGCAGAAGGGCTATACCGATGAGGAGTTGAAGGAGTCGGGGCTGGTCACCGTGTCCAGAAAGAACGGCAACCTCTTCGACCGGTTCCGGGACCGGCTCATGTTCCCGATCATCGATGTCCGGGGGAACGTGATCGGCTTCGGCGGACGGATCATGAAAAAGGACGACGAGGCCGCCAAGTATCTCAATTCCCCGGAGACCCTCATCTTCAACAAGCGAAAGAACCTCTTCGCCCTGAACATCGCCAAGAAGAGCAAGCAGGGCTACCTGATCCTGGTGGAGGGCTATATGGATGCCATCGCCCTGCATCAGTATGGCTTCGACTGTGCGGTGGCTTCTCTGGGCACCGCTTTGACAGAGGACGGCGCCAATCTGCTGAGCAAGTACACCGATCAGGTGGTGCTGATCTATGACGGCGACGAGGCCGGACAGCGGGCCGCCCAGCGGGCGATCCCGATCCTGGAGAAGACGGGACTGAAGGTGAAGGTCTTGTCCATGCGGGATGCCAAGGACCCCGACGAATTCCTGAAGAAGTTCGGTGCGGACCGGTTCAAGCTCCTGTTGGAGGAGTCTTCGGACCGGGTAGAGTATCAATTGAACGCGATCCGGAAGAAATATGACATCCGGGAGGATCAGCAGAAGGTGGAGTATATCCACGCTTCCGCCGAGCTCCTTTGTACCCTCGGCAGTGCGGTCCGGCGGGAGGTCTATGGACACCGGGTGGCGGAGGCCGCTGGGGTCAGCTATGAGGCAGTGCGGCTGGAGGTGGAGAAAGCCTTCAAGCGCCGGATCGCCCGACAGAAGAAGCAACAGGAGAAGATCGATCTGGCACCGGCAAGGAAGCTCCAGCCCAAGGTCCGGTCGATCCGATATGACAATATGAAGTCCGCCATGGCGGAGGAAGCGGTGCTGGCTATGGTCCTGCGGGAGCCTGCCCTGATGGAGCAGGCCAAGACGCTGGAGCCGGGAGAGTTCTCCTGTGCCCTTCTGGGCAACGCCTTCGCACAGCTCAAGGCTCGGTATCAGCAGGGGCTGGAGGTCCATTTGGCTGGGCTGACGGAGCTGACCGGGGAAGAGATGTCCCATCTGGCAGGTGTTTGTCAGCGACAGGAGGGGCCTGTCAGCGAAGAGGCCCTTGCTGATTGCGTCCGGACCATCCGGGCGGAGCATCAGCGGACCCGGGTCTCCAGCGATGACGATCTGCTGGCCTTCCGGGACAAACTCAAAGACAAAAAAGGGATGAAGTGATGACTGCTTCTTATTTGGAGACATCAGCGGCTCCCCGTGGGGGAGAGGACGAGGTCCGGGATTATCTCAGCCAGATCCGGCAGATCCCCCGGTTGACACCGGAGCAGGAACGGGGGCTGGCCCGGCGTTGTGCCGAAGGGGACGAAGAGGCCATCCGGCAGATGGTGGACCACAATCTGCGGCTGGTGGTGTCTGTGGCACGGGAGTACGCCGGACGGGGCGTTCCCCTGATGGATCTGATCCAGGAGGGCAGTATCGGCCTGCTGGTGGCGGCCCGGAAGTTCGACCACACGCTGGACCTGCGGTTCTCTACTTATGCTACCAAGTGGATCCGGCAGGGCGTCACCCGTTGCATCATGAACCACGGTGGACTGATCCGGGTGCCGCTCCATACGGCGGAGCGGATGCGGAAGGTCCTTGCGGTGAAGCAGGCGTTGTTGCAGGAGACCGGGGAGGAGCCCACGGCGGCCATGATCGCCCGGCGAGCCCAGCTTTCGGAGGATAAGGTCCGGAAGGTCCTGGCCCTCGTGCCGGAGGTCTGCTCGCTGGACGCCCCTGCGGGAGAGGACGATGCCACATTGGCGGCCTTTTTGGAGGATGCGCAGGCACCACAGCCTCAGGAGCATTTGGTCCGGGAAGAGCTGAACCTGACCATGGAGCGGCTCATGGATATGCTCACAGACCGGCAACAGCAGGTCCTGCGGCTCCATTTCGGGATGGAAGACGGGGTCTGCTATTCGCTGGAACAGATCGGTGCCATGCTGGGGATCTCCAAAGAGCGTGCCCGTCAGATCGAGCGGCAGGCCATGGAGCGGCTGAAGAAGAATGGTGCCAGCATGGGATTGGAGGATTTTTTGAATGAATGAGTTCGTATTCGGGCCCGCCCCTTGGGAGCCGGTGCTGGAGGCCCTGCCCAGCGGTGGGACCCTGTCTGCCGTCCGGTTCCTGACCTTGATGGAAGGGGAGTCGGAGGGGGCTCTGGAGGAGGCGCTGGAGCGGCTCCGGGACAATGACATCCTGCTGGATGTATCGGACCTGCCCAAGGTCCATGGCACCGGTGAGGCGGCGGTCCGCCTGCGCCGGGAAGAGCAGTTGGTGGATGCCGGGACGTTGATGCAGTCTCTGGAGAAGACGGATCCTCTTCGGGTCTATCTGGAGGAGCTGGCCCAGATCCCGGCTTGCGGTGATACGGCGCTCCTTGCCCAGCGTCTGCTGGAAGGGGACAAGTCCGTGGTGGAACAGCTGACGGCGCTGATGCTCAGACGGGTGCTGGAAGAGGCTGTCCGGATGGTAGGCAGAGGTGTGCTCCTCCAGGATCTGATCCAGGAGGGCAGTCTGGGACTTTGGGAAGGGATCCTCAGCTACGGCGGAGGGGATCTGGAGGCCCATTGTGACCGGTACATCCGTACCGCCGTGGCACGGCTCGTGACCATGCAGGCGCGGGACAACGGCGTGGGCCAGCGGCTTCTGACCGCCATGGAGGACTACCGGGCGGTGGATGACCGGCTCCTGTCGGAGCTGGGCCGGAACCCCACGGTGGAGGAACTGGCAGAGGCGTTGCATATGACCATGGAAGAGACCCAGACCGTGGCGAAGATGCTGGGCACCGCCCGGGATCTGGCCAAGATCAAAAGACAGCCGGACCCCGAAGAAGAGAAGGCGGAGGACCGTCAGGCGGTGGAGGACACTGCTTATTTCCAAATGCGGCAGAGGATCGCGGAGCTCCTGTCGGAGCTGGACAGCGTGGACGCGGAGCTTTTGGGACTGCGGTTCGGTCTGGAGGGCGGTAAGCCCCTGAGTCCGGAGGATACCGGGCGGCGTTTGGGCCTGACTCCGGAAGAGGTCGTGGCCAGAGAAGGGGTCGCGCTGGCAAAGCTTCGTGAGAAAAAGTAAGTAAATATAGTGTAGGGCGGGGGCTTGCCCCCGCCGGGCAGATCGCTGGCGATCTGCCACCACGAGATCATATGCGTTGGCCCTGTCAGGGCACCGGCGGGGGCGAGCCCCCGCCCTACACAAAAGAAAGAGGGATATCAAAATGGCTAAATACTATTCCATCGCCATCGATGGGCCTGCCGGAGCAGGCAAGAGCACCATCGCCAAGAGATTGGCAAAGGAGATGGGCTTCGTTTATGTGGACACCGGTGCGATCTACCGCACGGTGGCTTACTTCCTGGATCTGCTGGGCGTGAGCCCCAAGGATGTGGACGGCGTGGAGCGTTATATCGATGAGCTGACCATCGGCATCGAGTATGACGAAGACGGCACTCAGCACATGATCATGAACGGCATGGACGTGTCCGGGGAGATCCGGACGCAGGACATCGCCCAGAAGGCTTCGCTGGTGTCCGCCCACGCGGTGGTCCGGGAGGTCCTGCTGGATATGCAGAGAGATGTGGCAAAGAGCCATAACGTCATCATGGATGGCCGGGACATCGGCTCCGTGGTGCTCCCTGATGCGGATGTGAAGATCTTCCTGACCGCCGATCCCGAGGTCCGGGCCAAGCGGCGTTATGACGAACTGATCGCCAAGGGCCAGAAGGCGGAGTTGGGCAAGATCCTGCAGGAGGTCAAGCAGAGAGATCATCAGGATACCCACCGTCCCATCGCCCCCCTGAAGATGTGCCGTGATTCCGTGAAGGTGGATACCTCCGCTATGGACATCGAGACCGTGGTGACGGCGATCCGGAACGTGGTGAAGGAGAAGACCGGCTTATGAGCGTGACACTGGCGAAAAGCGCGGGCTTTTGCTTCGGCGTGTCCCGGGCCGTGGAGCTGGTGGAGCAGTCCGCCGCCTCCGGCAAGCGGGTGGTGACCCTTGGTCCGATCATCCACAACCGGCATGTGGTGGATAAGTTCGACGGGCTGGGGGTGAAGGTGATCGAGAGCCCCGACCAGACAGAGCCGGACATGACGGTGATCATCCGCTCCCACGGTGTGACCAAGGCGGTGATCGACCGGCTGGAAGCCAGAGGCGTGGAGATCATCGATGCCACCTGCCCCTTCGTCAAGAGGATCCACTCGATCGTGGCCAAGGCCGGAGAAGAAGGGCGTTTGCCTGTGATCATCGGCACCCGGGCCCATCCGGAGGTGGAGGGCATCGCCGGCTGGTGCGCCGACTACCGGATCTTCGAGAACGCCGAAGAGCTGGCCCAGTGGGCAGATTCCGGTGAGGTTTCCCCGGAAACGCCCCTTTGTATGGTGTCCCAGACCACGTCCACCGAGGCGCTCTGGAAAAAATGTTGTATTTTTGCAAAAAAACAGTTTACTAACTTGAAGATCTTTGATACAATATGCAGAGCGACCGAAGATCGGCAGTCGGAAGCCGCGATCCTCAGCGCTTCCTGCCAGGCCATGGTGGTGGTGGGCGATCCCACCAGCTCCAATACGGGCCGTCTTGCCATGATCTGCCGGGAACATTGTCCCAAGGTCGTATTGGTGGACAACGCGGAAGAGCTGGAGCCTTCCTTCTTCCGGGGCGTCACTGATGTTGGAATCACGGCCGGTGCATCCACACCGGCGTGGATAATAAAGGAGGTCAATAAGACTATGAGCGAAATCACTAATGTTGAGGCTGTGCAGGAGGAGAACTTCGCAGAACTTCTGGAGCAGTCCATCAAGACTTTAAATACAGGAGATAAGGTCATCGGCATCGTTACCGGTATCGGCAACACCGAGGTCCAGGTGGACCTGGGCACCAAGCACGCCGGTTACATCCCTTATGATGAAGTCAGCGTCGATCCCTCTGTCAAGGCTGAGGATATCCTGAAGGTCGGCGACGAGATCGAGGTCTTCGT
>JAFNXT010000271.1 GCA_017378975.1 Oscillospiraceae bacterium | reverse complement strand
GACTCTGGTCGCCCACCTTCAGGTTCTGCAAAAACTCTCTCTTCATCGTGTCCTTCCTTTCTCCGCTATGCTTTTGTAACGGGGGTCGCCTCCCCTGCAGTCGGCCTGATTACGCCCGGCCAAGGCAAAAATAAGTATGAAAAAAGCAACTCTTCGGGATCACCGAACAGTTGCCTCTATCACCAAGCTATAAAAATCGCTGTCATCCTGAGGAGCACAGCGACGAAGGATCCCCCCAGTCTTCCTCCGCCCCTCGCCCCCCGCATTTATGAGGGGGGTGGACGAGCGAAGCGAGGCCGGGGGGAGTGCGTACCCCATCCACATCACGCGCCGCCATCATCACCACCGCCGACCTCCGGCATATACTCCTTCCGGATCCTGGCCCGCTGTTCCGCCGTCTCACAGGGCAGCGAGTACACATGCCCCAGATACCGCTCCGGCTGTAACAGCCCGGCCTGCACCTCCGAGAGCATCCGGCTCCGCACCGCTTCCTCATCATACAGCACGCCGTTGCCCCAGGACACCGTCACCGCATCCTCGGCGATCTCATGGCTACCTGCCACCCGATACAGCCGCCCCAGCACACCGCACACCCGAAGCACCTCCCGGACAGCCCGCTCCCACATCCGCTGGAAGTCGATCACCGTCAGATTGTACTCGCCCTCCGAGGATGTGATCTCCGTGGCCGTCCGGTCCGCCGCCTCCACCTCGGACAGCAGTCCACGCTTCAGCCCGATCACGTTCTCGATACTGCGGTAAAGCTCCTGTTCCCTCGCCAGATAGGACCCTTCTCTCAGCGCCGGAGAGAAGATCGTCACGCCCACGGTGTCCTGATCCTCATCCAGCCCCACGAAGGTGGTGTCATCGAACACCAGCCGCCCACGCTCGTCCTTGCGCATCATATCGGCGCTGACGATGATCCGGCTCTTGCCCCGTTCAAATTCTCCATTGAGTTGGGCCATGTTCCGGTCGATGGCCCGGATCAGCCCCACCGCCGCCGCATACACAGAAACGGCATCACAGGACCCGTCCACACAGTTGAGCACCGGTGTCCGCACACTGACGAGGCCCACAGACCCCACCGGCTCCCGGAAGGTGTACTCCGCCGCCAGCGCCTCATATTCCGGCAAACTGTCCAGCGGCACCTCCTGCCCCAGACTGTTGGGGGCGTAGGACCGATACAGCCGGTTTTTGATGGTCAGATACCCTCTCCCTTCCACCGTCCGCCGCTCCAACAGCGTGTAGTACCACTTGTCACGAACGGTGACGATCGCCGTGCCCACATCCGTAACGATGCCTTCGTCATCCCGACCGAACACCAGCACGTGATCTCTGGGCACCACGATGAACCGAAACCCATCCTTGCCCGGCATAGGCTTGAGATAACACTCACCGCCCACCAACGCCAACTGCACCGCCTGCTCCCGTTTCCGGTCCAGAGCCTCCATCAGGCCCTTGGCGAACTCGTCCTTGACTTCACAGCCATACTCCGAAAACACCGCCCGGACGATCTTCCGCACGATGGTGTGCGCCACTTCCTTGCTGGGATCCTCCCGGTCGTTGGCCTGCCGCTGATAATAAAGCCGGAACCATTCCTCCACGGCTTTGGTCATTTCCACCGTCGTGATATCCGCCGCCCCAAAGGCCAGCTGATAAGCGCCTTTCATTTCTTCGTCACCTCCCCTGCATTGATCACGATCCGCCGCTGAGCTTTCGCCCCCGCCAGCAGTCCGTCTATGTACATATCCCGCAAAGCGACCACATGCCGCAGCCGCTCATTCTCTTCCTCCAGCTCCCGGATCTGCCGCAACAGCTCCTCTCTGGCCCATACCGGCAGGATCCTATCGATCAACCACCGTTTCAACTTCTTCATCCGCAAGACCTCCCATCCCAAAATACGGGATACCTGACCCCCCGTAGGGCGGGGGCTTGCCCCCGCCGTCGCCGCCCAAAGGGCGGCGCACTCGCCCCCCTCATTTATGAGGGGGGTGGACGAGCGAAGCGAGGTCGGGGGGAGTCCGTACCCCCTGTAGGGCGGCTGGCTGTCCCCCGCCGTCGCCACCGACCGGGGGACTAACGCCCCTAAAGCTCCCCTCGCCGCATCACCGTGGAACAAAAATACCGGATATCATCCATGGCATGATCGTTCTCCTTCACCACCCGGTCCACCTCGCCCTTCTCTTCCCAGCGATACAGCCCGAACTCCCGGATCGCATCCACACACCCAGCCCCGATCTTCACCACGCCGCTCTGCAACAACGCCGCCGTGAGCCGGATCCCCGGCAGTACCTCGTTCCGGGCTTTGCGCACCGTGAACCGCCCATGCCGCCGGATGCAGGCGATGAAGCTGGCCGCCGACGGGTCTACGACCACAGCCTGGATATACCGGTCCCCGGCCAACCTCTCCAGCGCCTCGTAATACTCCTCGTCGGTGAGCATGTGACTGCTCCCCCGACCGGAATAATAATACTCCGCCACCCGAACAGCCCGACCGTCCGCCACACACCACAGCCCCGCCGAAAAAGGATTCAGCGTACCGTAGTCACAGGAGATGTACCAGATGCCCTGCTCCGGCACCTGATCCACCACGTGCTTCTGACGGTCGAACTCATACACCAGACCTTCCGCCATGCACCACTGGCCCAAAATATACCGCCGATAGAACACCCCGGAATACATCCGCTCATACCGCTCCCGGATCTTAGGATCCAAGGAAAGGTTGTCCGCCATGGTGAAATGCAGATGCAGTGCGTTCCGCTCCTTGGACTTGCAGACCCACTCCTTGTAGAACCAATGCTCCGGCCCGGCCGGGTTGCAGTTGAACCACAGCTTGGACCCGGCCACCGAGCAACGGGCGCACACCTGCTCTACAAAAGACCGAGGCATCAGCGCCACCTCGTCCAAAAGCGCCCCAGCCAACGTGATGCCCTGCACCAGCATGTAAGAGCTCTCGTCCCGGCCACCAAACAGAAAGAAGCTGTTGGTCTTCCCTCGGTAGGTGACCACCAGCTTGTTCTCGCTGCGCTTTTCAGTTATCTGCACGATACCGCCCAGCCAGCTGTGCAGATTCATCACCACGTTCCGCCGTAGCGACTCCACGGTCTTCCCACAGATCCCGAACTTCTGCCCATCGAAGGAAGCCATGGCCCACAGGAAGAACCCATCCACCATGCAGACCGTCTTACCGGACCGGATCGCCCCATCACAGATGATCGCGTCCCGTTCCCGAAAGGCCGGCCGGTTCCACCATGTGGCCGCCAAAAGCTGGCGCTTACTGAACCTCTGATAAGTCATCGGTATCCAGATCCTCCTCCGTCTGCTCCAACAGCCGCTCCATCAGATCATTGTCTTCAGCGACCGACTCTTCTCTTCCGCCGAACATCCCCAGATGCTTCCCCAACAGCTCCAACGCCTTGACCTTGTCGTAGTTGCTCACCTGCACTCCATACCGGCTGACCTTGATCCCGGCGATCGCCCGTCGTTGCTCCTCCGTCAGCCCTTCCGTAGGCAAGACCCGAACAGCCCCATCCTCCGCCACCGAGGTGTGGTCCGTGACCATGGCGAAAGCGATCGCCGCCAGCTCCCGGATCACCATATCCTGCGTGATCTGCGTCCGGGCCGACCTCCGCTCGATCGCCTCCTGTACCGCCGCCGCCACCTCCGGCCGCTTGAGCAACTGATAAGCATGCTTCTCCGCGCTCTTCGGAGCATACCCGGCCCGCACCGCCGCCTGCGTGGCATTCAGATCCACCAAATATTCCTCAATAAATCTCCTCTGCCTCTGTGAGACCCCCATCCCACACCTCCTCCCAAAAACCCTCCCCTCCGGGACGGGTGAGGTAGATCCCCCCGTAGGGCGGGGGCTCGCCCCCGCCGCCGCACTCCCTCCACCCACGCACACAAAAAAACGAGGCCCGAAGACCTCCCGGTCCCCGTGCCTCATTCCCTGATCATATCCTACATCATAGCCCTCACCAAATCAATGCCCTGAAAGTGTCCAGCCTACGACACCGCCATCCCGAACATGGCCACCGTCAGCCGATACAGGATCTTATCCAGCCGCTTGTATACCGACCGCTTCTCCGCCATCTCCCATTCCTCCCGGAGCCGCTCGATCACATCCGGCTCTCCCCGGACATAGACCCGTTCCACCACCAGTGCCTCTTCTTCCTCCAGCGCCGCCAGTCCCCGTTCCACGAACTCCACATATTTCCCGGCCATCTCCAGATTCCGCTCCAGCGCCTCCCTCTGCATGATGTTCCAAAGCATCCGTTCCTCCCGATCTCCGCCGCCCTTCACGGCCACGCCGTCCACGCCGGACCCACGGATGGAAACGCTCTCGATCTGAAGCCGCTCCAATTCCAACGGGATCGCCTCCAAAGCCGCCCTCTGCATCCCCAGATCCCGTAACCGATCCACCACATGGTCCTTCCATTTCTGCATCCAAAACGCCCTCCTTTTTCATAAAATATATCATCCCAAAACGCAAAGCGTCCCTTGGCTCCCCCTTTGGGGGAGCTGTCACGGCGAACGCCGTGACTGAGGGGACCT
>JAFNXT010000270.1 GCA_017378975.1 Oscillospiraceae bacterium | reverse complement strand
CGTAACGCCGCGACTCATTGCGGCAGGCGGGACTGACCTCGTTATGAACGGGCTTCTGCTGACTACGAACCCGCTTATTCCGCTTACTGACTACGCGCTTTCGTTCACGTCTGCCGATGCAGCAGAACTGCTTCACCGCACCGGCGATCACGGGACCACGCCAGACCACAGGGTCAGCAGGATCGTCCAGCAACAGATTGATGGACATGACCTGGATGCCGCCCTTCGTCAGGGCAGGATACAGACCGTCTTCGTTCGCACCCTGACACTCGTTCACACCGAAAGCGGTCGGTGCAGAAGGACCGGTGATATCGGCATCCAGAACACCCACACGCTTGCCCTTCCGGGACATAGCCACCGCCAGCATGGAGGTGACGGTAGACTTGCCAACGCCACCCTTGCCGGAAACGACGGCGATGACCTTCTTCACACTGGCCTTGGGATTCAGAGCCGCCAGCAGGCTCTCAGCCTTGCGATCAGCGCAATCACTGCCGCAGGAACTGCAATTTCCATTACAAGAACTCATTTCAATGATCTCCTTCCTTACGGGTTTGCTTTATTATAGGACTGTTATGGGCCCGTGTCAACCTCCACAAATTTTTGACGCTCCACGAACCCATAGTGACCGCCGCTCCAAGAGCGATGAAAATATCGTACCAACCAGTCTGTGATCCCCTCCCGGAGGCTAAGAGCCAGACCGTCGCCACCAGCAACAGTACACAGGCCCCCAAAAGGATCCCATAACCGACATAGGGCCGGCATGCTCTTTGACGAAGCACCTTTTCATAGTCCCGTTTCCTTCCGACCATGACCCCGTCGATCACCAGATCCGGGACCTCATCCATCACTACAAAGAGGCACTTCTGCCCAAACAGGGACACAGGTTCATGTATCCCATCCCACATCGTAGAAATACTATGACGCAGGACCTCCACCGCATACACGCCATCAGCATACAGCTCATAACGGTCTCCGGCAAATCTGCAACCGACCTGGTGGGCGATACCATCGATAGTGATGTTCCACACATATTCTCTTTTCATAGGTGTATCCTCGATCATCACTTGCGGACGAACCCCAGATAACGTGTGCCCTGAAAGCTCAGATCACCACGGTCGCCCTCGATCAGCATCCCATACTGCTGACCGGACATATGCAACTCCATCCGGTCGCCGCTGGCTACCTGAAAGGTGACATAGTAGCTGGTGGAGGAATGGCTATGGCCCATATGGTCCGGGCCGCCGCTGTGATGACGGTGGGATACATCCGCACGCTTGGCCACCACTGTGGCCTCCACCGTCAGCCGGGGAGCGTTGTTGTTTTTGTTCCACTGGCTGATGCCACGGACCATACCAAAGATGAACACCCCGATCACCAGCGCGAACACCAGAAAAAACATGACCTCAAACAGGCCAAAACCGATCATCATATTCATTTTATCCCTCCTGTGCCTGTTCCCACTGTTCCATCAGATCCATCAGGACCAGCTCTGCCTCTTCCTTTTCCGCAAGAAGACGGGTCAGCTCCTGATAGTCGGCACTCGCCGCTTCGATCTTCCCATCGAACTGGGCGACCACCTGCTCCTGCTTCTCGATCTCACGTTCCAGACGACGGATCAGCTTGTCGTTCTCCTTGGTACCACCCTTGGGCTTCTCTTTTTTGGGCTTTGGGGCAGAGACCACCGCAGGCTTGGATGCCTGCTCATGCTCCAAAATGGAGCGGTATTTCTGATACCCGCACCGGAAGTCCCGGATCTGTCCGTCTTCCAAAAGCCATATCCGCTCCGCGAATTTCTCGATGAAATAACGGTCATGGGAAACGAACAGCAAAACGCCCTCGAACTCCTCGATCGCAGCCTCGATCCACTCTCTGGAGGCGATGTCCAGGTGGTTCGTAGGCTCATCCAGGATCAGCAGGTTGATCTTCTCATCCATGAGCATACATAGCCGCAACCGGGACTGCTCGCCGCCGGACAGGGTACCAACGGTCTTGAATACGTCCTCCCCTTGGAACAGGAAGGCACCCAGCCGATCCCGAGCCACTTGAGGGGTACAGTTCTTCTCATAAAGCATAGTGTCGTACAGCGTCCGCTCCGGATGGCTGAACTTGATGATCTGAGGAAGATATCCCCACTTCACCGTAGGACCGAACTGGAGTTTTCCCTGATACCCCTCTTCGCCAAGAAGACACTTGATGAAGGTGGACTTACCGGTACCATTATCGCCCAGCAACGCGATCCGCTCGCCGCCCTCCACCGTCAGCTCCACATCAGAGAACAAGGTCCGGTCCCCGAAGGCTTTGCCGAAGTTCTTCATCTTGAAGACCACATCTCCGGAGAATCCCTTCTCCCCGAAGGTCGCCTTCATGGTCTTCTCTGTCTTGGGCCGCTCCGTCTTGCGGATCCGCTCCATGCGATGCTGGATCGACATGGCTCGACGGTACAGGGTCCGGTTGTTGATGCCCCAGCCCTTCATCCGTTCCACAGTGTAGCCCAATTGCTTCAGCTTCGCCTGCTCCTGCTCATACTGCTTCATCTGCAGATCGAACCGGGCCTGCTTCTCGTCCATATAGAAGGAATAATTGCCGGAATAGAACTCCGCGTGACCGTCCACGATCTCGATCACCCGCTGGGCGATCTGGTCGATGAAATACCGGTCATGGGAGATCGCCAGAACGGTACCCTTGAAGTCCCGGATGTACTTTTCCAGCCACTCGACACTTCTCAGATCCAAATGGTTGGTGGGCTCGTCCAAAAGCAGGATATCCGTCCGCTCCAGCAGGAGCCGGGCCAGATTCATCCGGGTCTTCTCACCGCCGGAGAGGCTGTCGAAAAGCTGACCTCTCTGCTCCGGCGTGATACCAAGACCGTTGCAGATCTTGTCCACCTCTACGTCCATGTCATAGCCACCACCGGACTGGAAACGGTCCGTCAGCCGGTCATATTCCCGAAGCTGATCCTCGGTGGCCCCGGAATGCATGGCCTGCTCCAGAAGCTCCATCTTCTGCCGCACCCGGACCAGCTCGGTATAGGCCGACCGGAGCACATCCTCCACCGTATAGCCTTCGGGGAACCGGGGGATCTGAGAGATCAGGCCGATCCGTTTGTTGGGATCGACATAGACCTCACCGTCGTCATAGTCCATCTCACCGGTGAGGATCTTGAACAGCGTGGTCTTACCACAGCCGTTCCGACCCAGGATCGCCACGCACTCCCCTTCCTGGATGTCGAAGGACAGCCCCTCCAGAAGGTTCTCTCCGATCGTGAAGAATTTCGTTAAGTTCTTGACTGATATATCTACCATGGCATATCTCCAATATCTCAAAGAAAAAGGTCCGTCAGAGATCCCGGACCATCTCCTCTAATGCTTCCATCGTATAAAGAAGATCCAGCGCCTGAAGCATGGCATTCGCGCTCATATGCTCCGGCAGGCCCAGTTTCTTCAATAATCTGCGCCGTTTCTCCGAGGAATCCTTCCCTCCGGATAATCCAAGTTCCATCAGATCCTGCTTGGTGATCCCTCCGGAAGGAGGCATGTCCTCTCCCTCCGCCGTTGCGCCTGCCTGACGGAGGGCCTCCAAAAGGATCTCGGGACGCATCCCTTCCACGCCCAGCTTCCCTTCCTTGCCGGGAGCTGCCTTCCGGCGTTCTTTCCCATAAACATCCGGGATATACGCGTGCTTCAGGAACCGTCCATCGATCACGCTCTTGATATGGTTACGGATCACGAATCCGGCACCGTCAGAGTCGGTGAACACGATCAGCCCCCGCGTTTCTGCCACCTTTCGCAGCATTGCAAGCTTCGCTTTATCCTTGAAAATACCGAAGCCGGCCGTTTCAAAGATCGGTGCATCCACGATCTGGCTCAAGGTGTTCTTATCGTAACGCCCTTCCACAAGGATCGCTTCTTTGATCTTAACCACCGCGTGCCTCCTGTGCCAGCCGAAGGATCAGCAATTCAAGGAGACGTTCCTGCTCATCGAAAGAAGTCTTCATCTGATAGTCTGTCTCCAGCACCAGCTCCATGGCCTTCCGACAAAAATCAAGTGAGAATCGTCTGGCCGTTTCCATGGTCTTCTGTGCCGGATAACTGGCCATACCGCAAAGAGACATGAGCTCACCGGCCTGTTTTCCATGGTCGAGCAAAGTCCTTGCTGTACCGATCCTTCGGAAATGATTGCCCACAGCGCCAAGGATGACGATCGGCTCCTGCTGCATCTTCAGTAGCTGTTGGAGCTTCTGGAGGGCGAGCCCATACTTTCCCTGACCCATGAGGTCTGTCATTTGGAACACCACCGCATCCAGCACAGGCTCCGTCACGGCATCGATATCATGCTTTGTGATATGCTCCGCCCCGGAATAGGCACAGATCTTCCCGATCTCACCGGACAAAGCCGTCATGGTACCACCGGTGATCTCGATCAGATAGGAGCACAGATCATTGGTGATCTTTTTTCCTTTGGACGCAAAATGCCGACTGATCCAGGGGATCAGCTCTCTGGGCTCCTGTCGGGGGAATTCTACGATATCACCGTGCTTGCTCACGGCATCCCACAGCTTCTTCAGCCGCTTATCCGGCTTCCAGGCGGTGGTGACATAGGTGAAGATCACGGTACAGTGCTCCGGGATATCCGTCAGGATGTCTATCATCCGGTCCCGATCAGCTTCGGCCATCTTGAACAGGTCGATATCCTCCACCTGCACCAGAGTATGCTCCGCCATCATAGGCAGATTTTCCACCGCGTCCGCCAGACCACGGATATCGAAGGTCTCCTCATTCAAACGGTGATGATTGAAGCACTCCGTCAGATCATCAAGAAGGAGCTTCCGGACCGAATGGAGATAATGCTCCATCAAAAACGTCTCTTCACCGTGGAAGAAGTATAGTCTGCCAACATCCTTATTTCGGATCTGGGCCTTCAACCGGTCGAATGCCGAAGTATCCGCTTTTTGTTTCGCCATGGATATCACCTCCTGAAGATGATCGTGCCGTTCTCATCGGTACGAAGGATCACACACCCTGTTTTTTTCAAACGGTCCAATACGTCCTTTGCCGGATGCCCATAGGAATTATCCTCTCCCACAGAGATGAACACATACTCAGGATCCGTCGCTTCGAGAAGTGCGTCACAGGTCGATGTCTTAGACCCGTGATGTCCGGCCACAAGGACAGTCAACTCCGGGATCCCCTTCCTCAAAAGAAGCTGTTCCCCCAAAGCGCTCATATCGCCGGTGATAAGTATATCACAGTTTTCCCCTGTGAACAAGACGGAAAGGCCACTTTCATTGGCAGAAGTACCGAGGACCGGAGCAAAAATGGTGATCTTCTTATCCGACCACCCGATCTGCAGATCTTGGTCTACAAACACTTCCGCACCACGGCAAGCCTTCAGGAGATCCTCCCGCAACAGATCCGGGTCCTCTGTATCCGGCAGGAACACCTTATCCGCCGGGACCCGGGACACCAGATACGCCATCGCCCCTGCGTGATCCCGGTGGAAATGGGTAAGGATCACACCGTCCAACCGACTGATCCCCTGAGAAAGCAAGGTCTCCGCCGCAAGATCGGCAGTACCTGTGTCATGATCCCCTCCACAATCTATCAGGAAGTTCTTCCCGTCGGACTGGATCAGGATACACTGGCCCTGACCCACATCCAACATGGTGACCCGTACATCATCTGTCAGCGGTCCAAGCCAGGAAGCCAGCAGAGCCACACAAAGCCCCACCACAGCACAGCATCCCAAAACCAGAGGCCTTCTTCGCTTCGCAAGCAGGAACACCGTGATCAACACATAACAAAACACCAGCCAAAAAACGATATAGACCGACTTCGTATACACCGCCGCTAATGGGAATTTTGCCATGATACCGCAGATCCCGAGGACATATCGTATGGGTATGCTCACGACCCACGCCACCACCGCTCCCCCAGTCTCCCAAACGAGCGCGATCAAACAAGCCCCGATGATACCACAAAAAATGAACGTGACCACCCAGAGCACCAACAGGTTGGTGATGGTGCCAACAAGACTCACTGTCCCAAAGTAGGCAGCCACCAGTGGCGTAGTAAAAAACATAGAACTGAGCGTCATAGAAACGCCACCGCAGAGCCACCCCCGGAAGCGTGTCCGAAGAGAACGCCCCTTCCGATCCTTCCAAAACGGGAGCGAAATGGCCCATCCGTTGATCCTGCCGGAAAACAGGAAAATGCCTGCCATACAGCCTACGGAAAGCTGGAAGCTGACAGAGCATATCACCAAGGGATCGACCCCAAGCATCACAAGGACCGAAAACGCCAGAGCCGTGGGTGGATCGTAACCCTGATCAAAAACAAGCGCAAGTATCATCAAGATCTGCATCAAACAGCTTCTGGTGATCGACGGCGTGAACCCTGCAACAGCGGCGAACAGGAGCAGGATCGGGATACCAAGGATCGCTGTAAGCCATTTGTTCTTCCCGCTGATCATAAAT
>JAFNXT010000269.1 GCA_017378975.1 Oscillospiraceae bacterium | reverse complement strand
GGATGGCATAGGCAAAGTCGATGGGGGTCGAGCTGGCAGGCAGTGATACGATTTTGCCTTTTGGGGTGAACACAAAGACCTCGTCATCGAACATATCGATCTTCAGAGACCGGACATAGTCCTCGGCGTCGGTGGTCTGCTGGCTCTCCAGCAGACGGCGGACCCACTCGAAGTCCTTCTCGGATCCGTCACCGGTGCCCTGCTTATACTTCCAGTGGGCGGCGATACCGTACTCCGCCGTCTCATGCATCTCCCATGTCCGGATCTGGACCTCGAAGGGGATGCCCTGGGTGCCGATCACGGTGGTGTGCAGGCTCTGATACATATTGGGCTTGGGGGTAGAGATATAGTCCTTGAACCGCCCGGGGATCAGATTGAACAGGTCGTGGATATGGCCCAGCACGTTGTAGCAGTCCGGGATGGAATCCACCACACAACGGAAGGCGTACACGTCATACAGCTCATCCAGCGTCTTCCCCTGCTCGTTCATCTTCCGGTAGATCGAATAGACGTGCTTGATCCGGCCGTAGGTATGGCTCTTGATGCCCACGGCAGCCAGACGCATGGCGATCTTCTCCTGGATGGTATGCATGAAGGCCTCGTCCTGCTCCTTGTGGGCGCCCAGATAAGCCATGATCTTCTCATAGCCCTCGGGATCCAGATACCGCAAAGAGGTATCCTCCAGCTCCCATTTGATCTTCTGCATACCGAGCCGGTGAGCCAGAGGGGCATAGATGTCCATGGTCTCCCGGCACTTCTTCACCTGCTTGGCAGGGCTTTGATACTGCATGGTCCGCATATTGTGGAGCCGGTCGGCGATCTTGATCAGCACCACCCGGATGTCCTTGGACATGGCCATGAACATCTTGCGGAGGTTCTCCATCTGGGCCTCTTCCGTGGAAGAGAAATCCGCACGGGTCAGCTTGGTGACGCCCTCCACCAGCTCCGCCACCGTCTCTCCGAAGAGGATCGAGATGTCGTCGTGGGAGGCGTCGGTATCCTCGATGCAGTCATGGAGCACCGCGCCCAAAATGGCATCGGTGTCCAGACCCATCTCGGTGACGATCTCCGCCACCGCCAGTGGGTGGATGATGTAAGGGGACCCATCCTTACGCTTCTGGTCCTTATGTTTGTTCCGGGCATAGTCCACCGCCCGGTCGATCAGCTCCATATCCGCACCGGGCATCCGGTTGAGGATGGCGGCGCACATGGATCCGTAATGTTCCGCGAAAGTCTCCATAGATCAACCCTCCTTGGCGAACAACAGCTGCTGCATGGTCCAGCTTCGGTTCAGATCTGCCTTACCGCCGGTGGCGGTGAGGCGGATGGTGATGTTCTTATGTGCCTGCCGCAGTTCCAGCAGGTCCACGTCAGCGAAGATGTCCAGACAGGCCATCATCTGCCCCAGATCCAGGGGCTTCCCGGACCACCGGACGATCTTCCGGCAAAGGCACATGGGCGACTCCGTCAGCGGGCCCGGCGCGGTGTAGAGATACCGCCACACCATGCCCAGAGTGGCCCGGTCCGGGAGCAGCGCACCGGCCGCCGCCGGTGTGATGGTGCCGTTCTTCAGGGCCTGATAGCTTCTGGCATCGGCGGTACAGGGGGCATGACAACTGGGCCGGATGTCCTGTACGTTCATCTGGACGGTCCGTTCCCCCCGGTACTCATTGACCTGAGGGATGAAGGCCACGTCCACCAGATCCCCGGGCTCCACCGAAGCGGTCTGGGGATCGACGGAAAAATAGATGGCATTGAAGCTCCAGCGGCCCTGCCGCAGACGCAGGCGCATATGCCGACCACCCCCCACCATGGAGATCCGCTCCACGGTCAGCCGCTCCATCATCAGCACGGGCTTGGGACAGCCGTTGCCGCAGGGCTCCATGACGGACAGTCCGTCGATCCCCGGCACCGTCAGAAGTTCCGGCGTCACGGCACAGTCCACCTCCAGCGAGGTGCGGCACAGGGTATCGGCGTAATAGTCCCGGGCCATGGCCCCGATCGCTTCCCGAAAGGCGTCGATCTTGTCCCGGGCGATGGTGAAGCCTGCCGCCAGCTCATGTCCGCCGAAGCTCTCCAGCAACGGCGACAGGATCGACAGGGAGGCGAACAGATTGAACCCACCGTAGCTTCGGGAACTGGCCTTGCCATGGTCCCCGTCCATACAGATCAGGAAGGTGGGGCAGTTGTATTCCTCGGCGATCCGGCTGGCCACGATGCCCACCACGCCCTGATGCCAGGTCTCCCCGGCCAGCACGATGGCCTCCGGGATCTGCTCCACCGGAAGCATCTTCACGGCCTCGGCATAGATCTCCGCCTCCACCGCCTGCCGCTGGCGGTTCAGATCGCACAGCGCCTTGGCAAGATACCCTGCCCGCTCCGGATCTCTGGTGAGGAACAGCTCTGTGGCCAGCTCGATCTTCCCCATGCGCCCGGCGGCATTGATCCGGGGAGCCAGCATGAAGCCGATGGAGGTGGCGTTGAGGTTCTCCGGGGCGCACCCGCTCTCCTTCATGAGGGCGGCGATGCCGGGACGACAGGTGGCTCGCAGAGCCTTCAGGCCCTCGGATACGAAGACCCGGTTCTCCCCCCGCAGGGGCATCACGTCTGCCACCGTGCCAAGGCACACCATATCGGCGTATTCCTCCAGCACCTCCTGCTGACTGCCGCACAGGGCGGCGGCCAGCTTGAAGGCCACGCCCACACCGGACAGGAGCTTATGGGGATATCCCCCGTCGGGACGGTGAGGATCCACCACGGCCACCGCCTCGGGCAGCATTTCTTTACACTCATGATGATCGGTGATCACCAGATCGATCCCCAGCTCCCGGCAGAGCGCCGCCTCGGCCACGGCGGTGATGCCGCAGTCCACGGTGACGATCAGCTTCACGCCCTCCCGGTGGAGCTGGCCGATGGCGATGGCGTTGAGGCCATAGCCCTCCTCCATCCGGCCGGGGATGTAAGAGACCACGTCCGCGCCCAAACGGCGCAACAGGTCAGAAAGCAGGCAGGTGGCGGTGATCCCGTCCACATCATAGTCACCGAACACCGCGATCTTCTCGCCCCGGGACATGGCAAGGCCCACCCGGCCGGCGGCCAGATCCATATCGGTCATCAAAAAGGGATCGGGCATGGCACAGGCGCAGTCCAGATACTCCTTGGCATCCTGAGGCGCTTCCAGCCCACGGGCGGCCAGGATCATGGCGGTCAGGGGACTGTATCCACTGCCCACCAGCGCGTTCACCGCGCCTATCTCCGGTTTTGATACGTTCCAAACTCCATACTTCAAGGTAAAACACATCCATCATATCTTTTTCTCAATATTATAGCAAAAAGAACCGGATCGCACAATAGGGTTTTTAAAGAAATGCGGAACGCATTTCTGAATGCAGGATGATGGTATCCGCTTTGCGGATGATTTTAAATCTGTCCCGAAGGGACACAATAATTATGCATTATGCATTTTGCATTTCTGCATTAAATACCACTTGACAAACCTTCTCCCCCGTGGTAGAATGCACAGGTAATGAAGAAGGCTGAACATCCGCCTCACCGTAAGCAACGCGAAACGGTCCATATTCCACTTCCCCACAAGGGGTACCAGTGCGAGTGTGCGGATGCTTTGGCATCCGCTTTTTTGTTGTTATGGAGGTGCTTACCATCGCTAAGTTTGATCATCAGCTCAATGAGGAGATCCGTGACAAGGAGATCCGTCTCATCGGTGCCGACGGTGCCCAGCTGGGCATCATGTCTTCCGCCACGGCCAATGCCATGGCAGAGGAGCAGGGTCTGGACCTGGTGAAGATCTCCCCCAACGCCACGCCCCCCGTCTGCAAGATCATGGACTATTCCAAGTTCTGCTTCGACCAGAAGAAGCGTGAGAAGGAAGCCAAGAAGAACCAGCGGGTCGTGGAGATCAAAGAGATCCGCATGAGCCCCAGCATCGACACCAACGACTTCAACACCAAGGTCAAGGCCGCCCTGAAGTTCCTGGGCGACGGTAACCGGGTCAAGGTCAGCGTCCGCTTCCGCGGCCGTGAGATGGCCCACACCAACCTGGGCGAGAAGCTGCTGATGGATTTCGCTGAGGCCTGCTCCGAGATCGCCAACATGGAGAAGAACCCCAAGCTGGAAGGCCGCTTCATGGCGATGTTTTTGACACCCAAGAATAGCAAGTAAAATCACCAAAGATACGGAAGGAGAACCTACTATGCCCAAGCTGAAGACCCATAGCGGTGCAAAGAAGAGATTCAACCTGACCAAGACTGGTAAGGTTAAGAGAGCCCGCGCTTACAAGAGCCACATCCTCACCAAGAAGGACACCAAGCGTACCCGTCGTCTGCGCACGACCGCTTACGCCGACGTGACCAACGTTTCCGCGATCAAGGAAATGATCCCGTACAAATAAGGAAGTTAGGAGGATACAGAAATGGCAAG
>JAFNXT010000268.1 GCA_017378975.1 Oscillospiraceae bacterium | reverse complement strand
TTCCGGACCAGCTTATCGTTGAGTCTGGCAGCGCGGGGGTGGTAGGTGGCATCTCCGTGCACGAAGGCGATGCGTTTGTCGGCATCCGCTTCTACGACCATCGACAGATCGGAATAATCACAGGAGTAGGAGATGGCACAGTCGAAATGCTGTGGAAAAACGAGACCGCGCCTGCTGATGCGGTAGGTATACTTGATCTTTGCGTACCAATCCTTGTCCAGGCGGAGCAGGAGCCGGTCCCACAGGCCCTGCAGGACCTTTGCAAAACGAAGATGCTTCAGGTCGTCCTTCAGGTACTGTTCCACGGGGAGACTGCTGGTATAGAACACATCCACTGCGTCCTTGGGGAGTTCATCATAAAAGGGACCGTTCGTATCGTGGATCACCAGAAGGATGTGGTATCGCTGGGTGTCGAACCGTTTGAGCAGTGTGGTCAATACTTTTTCGATCCCACCGATGTTCATGGTCCGGTTGCAACAGATCAGGATCTGTTTCTTTTCCATAAATGGTTCCTTTCTCCCGGAAGGGGGACGGCCGGGTCATTCGCCGCAAAGTTGTAAAAACAGGTGATGCTTATGATGGGGATCGCAGATCGCGGTCACCCCAGTATCATCCCGCAGGGAGTCGAGCAGTGCTGGGGAGGAAAGGAGTCGGGCCAGTCCTTCATAGATGCTTTCTTCATGGTTGTCTGTGATCCAGCCGGTCTGGCCGTGGACCAGCTGTTCCCGGATGCCTGCCACGTCGGTGGCAAGGACCGGACAGCCCAGGAGCTTGGCCTCCACGGTGACCGTGGGGAAGCCCTCCCAGCCGGAGGGGAGGACGAACAGGTCGCAGTTTTTCATGTATTTGTAGGGGTTGTCTGACAACCCGTGTAGATACACCCGGTCGGAAAGCTCCAAGGCATGGATCTTCTCTTCGATCTGCCGGCGCTGGATGCCGTCGCCCAGCACATGCCATGAGAAGTCGAGGCCCTCGTCCCGGAGCCGGGCGAGGACATCCAGGAAGCGGAGGTATTTCTTTTGCTCGGTCATCCGACCCACGGAAAGCAGGACGGGCCGCAGTCCCTCGAACGTATAGGGCTCGCCGCCCTTCCGGAGGATGTCCTCCGTGTCGTAGAAATTATAGATCAGGTGGACCTTGTCTGCCAGCGCAGGATAGCGCGCACAGAAGCTGTCCACTGCCACCTGAGATACACAGACGATCCCATCCATCCGGCTCCAGCCGGAGACGTAGGGATCTAGCTCCTGAGGGTCGGACAGGTTCTCCACATCGATATGGATCCATTGCAGGTACTTTTTCGCCCGGATATGGTCCAAAAGGAACGTGGGAGGCTCGATCTCCAGATAGTTGATCGCCACATCGTAGGATCGGGTTTCATAATGCTTTGCCGTGAGCCGTTCGGCGAACCGGCGGTAGCCCACGAGCTTGCTGAAGAGCCATTTGCAAATCAATAGGGGGTTTTCACGGATCTGGGCAGGGGAGGCGTAGTATTTCTTCGTATAGGCGTTGTTGCAGATCGCGTGGAAGGTGACTTTGGGGTCGAACTGATCCCGCAAGAGGCCTTTTTCATAAGTCTCAAGGACTTCGACCTCATGGCCACGGGAGACCAGATCGTTGGCGAAGCTCACCAGCACTTTTTCTGCGCCGCCGAAGATCAGTTGGGGGATCTGGATCAGGATCTTCATAGATCCACCTCGTTTCCTGTTTATTCGCAGAGACCCTCGACGAACTGGGCGAAGCTTTGCAGATTTTTGTCCTTTTCGGAAATGATCAGGTTCTCCGCACCGCCGATCCGGTCCAGAGGCCACTGGATGCCCATGTCCGGGTCGTCCCAGGAGATGCCGGAGTCGTATTCGCCGTAGAAGACCTCGTCGCACTGGTAACTGACCACGGAATCCTCGATCACCAGATAGCCGTGTCCGAAATGCTTCGGCACATACAGGCTCAGCCGGTTCTCGCCGGTCAGGTCGAAGCCCTGCCATTTGCCGAAGGTGGGGGAGTTTTTCCGCAGGTCGATGAT
>JAFNXT010000267.1 GCA_017378975.1 Oscillospiraceae bacterium | reverse complement strand
CGCTCGCTCAGGACGACAGAGGTTTTGGGAGTGTTGAATCATGAAAAAAGTATTAGATATCATTACGGAAAAGATGCGGCAGGCCTTCGTGGATGCGGGGTATGATGCTTCTTTCGGTCGGGTGACGGTGTCCAACCGGCCTGATCTTTGCGAATATCAGTGCAACGGCGCGTTGGCGGCGGCCAAGCAGTATAAGTGCGCCCCCATCGCCATCGCGAACGCTGTGGTAGAGAAGCTGGACGCGGCGGACTATGATATGGTGGAGGCGGTGATGCCCGGCTTCATCAATCTGAAGCTGTCCGGCAGTTTCCTGCAGAGTTATCTGGAAGCCATGCGTACCGCGGAAGATTTCGGCATCGAAAAGACCGGCGCAGGCAAGACCATCGTGGTGGACTACGGTGGACCTAATGTGGCCAAGCCCCTGCACATCGGTCATCTGCGCTCCGCCATCATCGGTGAGAGCCTGAAGCGGCTGTATAAGTTCTTCGGCTGGAACACCATCGGTGACATCCATCTGGGCGACTGGGGATTGCAGATGGGTCTGATCATCGCTGAGCTCCGGGAGCGTCAGCCGGATCTCTGCTATTTCGATCCGGATTTCACCGGAGCGTACCCGGAGGAGGCTCCCTTCACCATTTCCGAGCTGGAGCAGATCTATCCTGCCGCTTCCGCCCGGAAGAAGGATGATCCTGACTTCGCCGACAAGGCCCACACCGCTACCTTCGAGCTGCAGCAGGGCCGTCCCGGCTACCGGGCGATTTGGCAGCACATCATGAAGCTGTCCGTGGCGGACATGACCAAGATCTATGACGATCTGGACGTCCACTTCGAGAGCTGGCTGGGCGAGAGCGATGCCGATCCCTACATCCCCGGCATGCTGGAGGACATCAAGGCCAAGGGTCTGGCGGTCCTCAGCGAAGGGGCGCTGGTGATGCCTGTGGCGGAGGAGACCGACAAGAAGGAGGTCCCGCCCTGTATTCTGGTCAAGTCTGACGGCTCTTCCATCTACGCTACCACGGACCTTGCCACCATGGTCCAGCGGATGCAGGACTGGAGCCCGGACAAGATGCTGTATCTGACCGACAAGCGGCAGGCTCTGCACTTCGAGCAGGTCTTCCGTGCCGCCCGGAAGAGCGGGATCGTCCGCCCCGAGACGGAGCTGGAGCACATCGGCTTCGGCACCATGAACGGCAAGGACGGCAAGCCCTTCAAGACCCGTGAGGGCGGCGTCATGCGTCTGGAGGTCCTGATCCGGGAGATGACCGATTTCGTCCGGGCCAAGGTGGAGGAGAACCAGATCGTGGCGGCGGAGGAAGTGGAGCAGACCACCGGCAAGATCGCCATGGCCGCGCTGAAGTACGGTGATCTGTCCAACCAGCCCACCAAGGACTATATCTTCGATATGGACCGGTTCGCCGCCTTCGAGGGCAACACCGGACCTTATATCCTGTACACCATCGTCCGGATCAAGTCCATCCTCAGCCGTTACGGCGCGTGGGAGGGCCTTCAGATCCAGGCACCTGCCAACGACCATGCCAAGGATCTGATGCTGGCGGTCACCAAGTTCGGTCCTGCCATGGAGTCCGCGCTGGCCAACTCCGCTCCCAACCTGATCTGCGCTTATATCTATGAGCTTGCCGGTGCCGCCAACAAGTTCTACCATGAGACGCCGATCCTGAAGGAAGAGGATGAGCAGAAGAAGGCCGGCTACATCGCTCTGATGGGCCTGACCAAGCAGATCCTGGAGCAGTGCATCGCTTTGCTGGGCTTCCAGGCGCCGGAAAAGATGTGAGCTTTGTCGGGGGGATACGTAAAGTCCCGCGTCCGACTGTACGCGATCTCCTGGACGCCCCGTAGGGGTGTCGTCCTTCGCACCGATCCGGCCCTGAACGACACTGGACGCTCGAAGATCCTTCGACTCGCTGGCGCTCGCTCTGGATGACACGTTCTTTTGGACGTGTTACAGGCAGATCGATCTGTAACTGACAAGGAAAAACACTTGACAAACTCGTTTGGATAGTGTATGATGTGCCAGGTGTCAAGGGGAGAGCCT
>JAFNXT010000027.1 GCA_017378975.1 Oscillospiraceae bacterium | reverse complement strand
GACGCTGACGATCCAGGGCGATACGGTCAAGATCCGTCTTGTGACTGATGGCGCTGAAAATGGCTGGGGCTATTCCCTCAGTAACGTGGAGGCCTACCGGGTCGAGCATGTATACGAGACCGAGGGTGGCGACTGTATCCACTGCGTTAAGGTGGAGACCGAGGAAGTGCCGGATGGACCGGAGGTGACGGAGCCCTCTGAAGGACCTGAGGACCCTCAGCCTGAGGTGACGGAGCCTTCTGAGGAGACCGGGGAGGAAGCCGTGGATGGGACCGATCAGACATCCTTCGGGGAGTTTGAGTGATTTGACCGGATATCATAACGGTCAACGAAATACAAAGGGCGGAGCCAAAAGGCTCCGCCCTTCCTGTATTGAGAACGCGCCCGGGCCGTTGGGCCGGGCGCGTTCGATGATTTTTGGCGGTCAGATCGAACGGGCGCTTTCGCGCCATTGGATCTCGGCGGGGATGAATTCGTGGGCGGCGGTGGCACCGTCTTCGAAGAGTTGGCGCAGGAGGTCGATGCTTCGTTGGGCCAGGAGCTCTACGCTCTGGCTGACGGTGGTGAGCCGGGGGACGATGTACTCGCCGACGCTCAGTCCGTCGAAGCCGATCACGGAAACATCCTGCGGGACCTTCAGGCCGTGGTCCGTCAGGCAACGGATCGCGCCCATGGCCATGACGTCCGCCATGCAGAAGATGGCGGTGTATCGGTCAGACCGGGCGATCAGCATTTCGGCGGCCAGATATCCTCCCTCGTGGGAGAATCGGGCATTGGCGTAGTCCTGATCGGGAGCGAAGGGGATCTTGTGCTCCTCGAAGGCGGCCATACAGCCCTGGAATCGGCGGGTGGCAGTGTCGGAACGTTCCCGAAAACCGCCGATGATGCCGATCTGGCGATGGCCCATGGCGATCAGTCGGTCGATGGCGCTTTTGGTGGCTTGGAATTCGTCACAGCAGACGGAGCTGAGGTTGGGGAAGGTCAGGTCCGAAGCGTCGGAGGTGACCAGCACACAGGGGGTATCGATCCGGGCGAAATGAGTCCTGAAGTTCTCCTCGTTACCGCCGAGGAACAGGATGCCAAGGGGTTTTTTCTCCCGGACCAGCTGGAGGGCCCGCAGGACCTCGTTGCTGTCTTCGTCCAGATAGTCCACCACCAGATGATAGGAGGTCTTCTCACTGACACGGGCCTGGATCGCTTCCACCAGCGCACCGAAGAACTGGTTGGACGAGCCCTTCACAAGCACCAGGATGTTGTTGGAGCGTTGCTGTTTGAGCTGTTGGGCGTTGGTGTTCAACTGGAAACCACAGGCTTCGGCGGCCTCACGGATGGTCTTCCTTGCCTTCTCGCTGACGTTGGGCTGGTCGTTGAGCACACGGGACACCGTTCCTACGGAGTAGCCGGTCAGAGCGGACAAGTCTTTGATGGTCATAAGGCCACCTCCTTTTGTTTGTGGAGTGGGATGACAGCGGTATCAACCCTTCACGGCACCTGCGGCCACGCCCTTGATGATGTGCTTCTGGCAGAACAGGTACAGGATGATGACGGGAGTGATGCTGAGCATGATGACGGCCATGGTAGCGCCAAGGTCCACCGTACCGTAACTGCCCTTCAGGTAGTCCACATGGATCGGGATCGTACGGTAATCGTTGATATCCAGCACCAGCATGGGGAGCAGGTAGTCGTTCCAGACCCACATGGTCTGCAGGATGCCCACGCTGATCAGGGTGGGCTTGAGCATGGGCATGACCACCAGGAAGAAGGTCCGCAGGGGACCGCAACCGTCGATGGCGGCCGCTTCCTCGATTTCAAGGGGCAGGCCCTTGACGAAGCCCACGAACATGAAGATCGCGAGGCCCGCGCCGAAGCCAAGGTACACCACGGGGATCGTCCAGGGGGTGTTCAGCTTCAGACGGTCGGCGATGGAGGACAGGGAGAACATGACCATCTGGAAGGGGACGATCATGGAGAACAGGCACAGGTAGTAGAAGAGCTTGGCGAACCAGTTGTCCACACGGGCGATGTACCACGCGCTCATGGAGCAGAACAGCAGGATCAGACCCACGGACAGCACAGTGATCACCACACTGTAGATCACGGACTTGACCAGCGGGTAGTTGCCGAAGGTCATGCCCTTGACGTAGTTGGCGAAACCAACGAAGCTCTCAGCGGAGGGGAGGGCGAAGGCATCCATATTGACCCAGGCATTTGACTTGAAGGAGTTGTTCAGCACCTCGAAGATCGGGATGATCCAGATGATGCACAGCACCGCGAAGAAGCAGGTCAGGATCGTACTGCCCAAAGGATACTTGTTGTTTTTCATTACTGCTGCACCTCCTTTTGACGGGTGGCGGTGAGCTGGGCGATCGCCAGAATGGCTACCAGCAGGAAGAAGATCACTGCCTTGGCCTGAGCGGTACCGTGCCAGCGGCGGCCGATGTTATAGGTGGAGTAGATGTTCAGGGCCAGCAGTTCCGTGGTCTTGATCTGGGTGCCGCCAGCCAGTGTGATGGTGGGAGCGCCGCCGGTCAGGGCCATGTTCTGGTCGAACATCTTGAAGGAGTTGGTCAGGGTCAGGAAGGTGCAGATGGTGATCGAGGGCATCACGTTGGGGATCGTGACCTGGAACAGGGTCTGCCAGCCGTTGGCACCGTCGATCCGGGCCGCTTCCAGCATGTCCTCGGACACGGCCTGAAGGCCTGCGATGTAGATGATCATGATATAGCCGATCTGCTGCCACGCCACCAGGATCACCAGACCCCAGAAGCCGTAGGTGGCGTTGGCGGTCAGGTAGGTGCCGTACTGCTTCAGGATGGCATCGAAGATCATGCTCCAGATGTAGCCCAGCACCACGCCGCCGATCAGGTTGGGCATGAAGAACACGGTACGGAACAGGTTGGAGCCGCGCATCTTCTGGGTCAGAGCGTAGGCGATGGCGAAGGCCACCACATTGATCAGGATGATGGACACCACGGCGAAGCCGGCGGTGTTCCAGAAGGCCCGGGCGAAGCTGGGGTCTTCGAAGGCTTTGCGGTAATTCTGGAAGAAGGCCTGCATACAGTAGGCGAACTTGCCGCCGGCCTCGGTGATCAGCTCGGGGTTCTTCTCGGCGGCTTCCAGAGCGGGGATCAGGGTCAGCTCCGCGTCGGAGGGGACCATGAAGTCCGTGAAGGACAGGTAGATGCCCTGCAGGAAGGGCCAGATGAAGCCGATGATGAAGCAAAGGAAGGTGGGGAGGATGAAGACCGGCCACATCCTTCTCATGGGACGGCGGATTTGATAGCTGTTGACGTTGCTGCCTCTGGACTTTTTGCTCAAAGCGTTCTCCTCGCTTTCTATTAGGATCGTTGCAGGACAGAGGAACACCACCGGTACGATATACGCTGCCATGGTGAGGCGTGTAGCGACGTGGCGAGCTGAGTTACTTGGGGGATAGCCACGGTCCGGCGATGACAGGCTTTCGGTGGCACTCCTCTGCCCTGCGGGTAGGGGAAGGGGGACGGGCTGACGCCCGCCCCCCAGTCGATTCAAATGATGCTGAAGACGTTGATGGATATTACAGACCGTGCTGGATCTTGTACTGGTTGGCCCAGCCGTCCACGAAGGCGGTCTTCACAGCGTCCCAGTTGGCGTCGGTCTGATCGGCAGAGTAAGCGGTCAGAGCGGAGACAACGCCCTCTCTCCAAGCGTCAACGTTGGGGGTGTGGTTGAAGGCCCAGGTCACGGTGTAGTTGCCGTCGGCGATCAGCTTGTTGGCATCAGCGAAGAACACGTTGGCGGGCTCCTTGGCTGCCTTGAAGGGGATGGGGCCGAACTGCTCAGCCATCATCTTGGTGCCGGACTCGGAGGTCACGACCCACTTCAGGAAGTCCAGAGTAGCCTTCTGATCAGCCTCGGGAGCCTTGGCGTTGACAGCCCAGCAGTTCTCGGTGCCGCAGCACAGAGCAGCCTTGGCCTCGCCCTCGACGCCGCAGTAGATGGGGATCATCTGCAGATCCTCGGACTTCATGTTGTACTTCTCACCGATCAGGTTGGCGTACTCCCAGGTGCCCTGCTGCCAGAACACGGCCTTGCCGGTGCCGAACTCAGCCTGGCTCTCGTCGCCGGTAGCGGTGGACAGAGAGGTCTTGTCAGCGGCGGAGGTGTTGATGTACAGGTCCCAAATGTTGCGGTAGTTCTGCAGGTAGGAGCCCTTGATGGTAGCGGGCTGCTCGGTGACCTTGTCGTCACGGAACTCGTAGAACAGGGGCATGTTGGCCAGGTGGCCGGAGAAACGCCAGGAGGAGGAGCCGTCCAGGCCGGAGGAAGCGAAGGCGTCGAAGCCCAGCTCAGCGGCGCGAGCGTGGATGTCCTCACAGATGGACTTCAGGGAAGCAAAGTCGGTGATGTCGGTGATCTCGTAGCCAGCCTGCTTCAGCAGAGCCTTGTTGACGATGATACCGAAAGCCTCGTAGCAGTAGCCGATGGCCTTGACAGCGCCGTTCTCATCCTTCAGGTTGAAGTCATCGGTGGTCATTTCCTTGTAGACATCGGTGTTGGACAGGTCCAGGCAGTAGTCGCCCCAGTCGATCAGACCCTGAGCGTTGCCGCACTGGAACAGAGTGGGGGCACCTTCCTTGCCCATCTCGGAGTTCAGCTTCTCAGAGTAGGTGCCGGAAGCGGCGGTGACGATCTTGACCTCGACGCCGGTGGCCTCGGTGTACTCCTTGGCCAGGGCCTGCCAGGCCTCGTCAGCCTCGGGCTTGAAGTTCAGGTAGTAGACGCTACCCTTCTCTTCGGCGGGGTTGCTGCAGCCGGCGAACATGGCCAGGACCATGACGAGGACCAGCAGCATGGAGATGATCTTCTTCATTTGTGTTTCCTCCTGTTTTGGAAAATAGTTTGGCCGGATCGCTCCGGCTTCCGTGTCTGGATTATACAGCAAATGGGGCTGGTTTTCAATCGTTTTATGTTCCTGCGCGATTTTTTCAACAAATGGAACAATTCGGGAGGTCGGTTTTTGGATATTATGACAACTTGCGATAGGACCGCAACTGGCAGTTCCGTGGGGGGGCGCTGACGTGGGGGCGGGATGATATTCAAAATGTATCCCGCAGAGGGCGATTTGGTCGCAGTTTGCGAAAAACGGCGGCGGAGGCGAGCCCCCCCGCCCTACGGGTGCGGCAAAGGAGGGCATGGGGAAGCCCCAGCCTTTTCAGACTGGGGCTTAGGGTCATCACAGGTTGCGGAGCTTGCGCATGAGGAGCATGGCCTTGCCGGAGGATACGTTCTGGAGCTTGGAGAAGGTATCCTGGAACTTGGGGTCGCTGATGCGGTAGTACATCTCGCAGGCCAGTTCCAGATGGTCCACGTCTTCCTTGTTCGCCTGTTCGTCGAACTCCAGGCACTTCTCGGCGTATCTGGCGGCGGCTTCGTAGTCACGCTTCTTGCTGACGCACAGGGCCAGATTGAAGTACAGGAAGCCCTGCTGGGTGATACGGAGGGCCTTCTGCAGAGCCTCGATGGCCTTGTCCAGCCAGGTCTCGTCGCTGGTGGTGGCGTAGATGCCGTAGTACAGGCGGTTGGGCTGGTTGTAGATCTGGACCACGTCGCCGGGGTCTTCGTCCTCGCAGATGCCTTCCAGCTGAGCGCAGATGCGTTCCACCAGATCGATGATCTGCATCTCCGTGTCGGTGCGGCTGGCGTAGGACACCAGACAGCCCAGATACTCGGTCTTCTTCTTGAAGGACATATCGCTGTCGATGAATTCCTGCGCGAAGTCCACCAGCATCTGACCGGCCTTCCTGGAGCCGATGGCGGCCACCTGCTCCACGACCACATCGTAGAAGCGCATCTTGTCCATGCGGTACTGGAGCTGCTCCATGGCGGCTTCGGCCGCGGGGATGTTCTTCTGGATCAGAGCCAGACGCATACGCTCGAAGGGGGTCAGACCGTCATCGGTCTCAGCGGCGGTGCCGGTGCTGACGGTCGCGGCGGGGGTGCTGGCGACGGGGGCTTGGGTCATGGCACGGTCCAGCTTACGCTCCACACGCTGGAGGATCTCCGCGATCTCGTAGAGGCTGGCGGCCTTGGAGGAATGCTCCAGACCCTTCTCCACCAGCGGAGCCACGAAGTTACGAAGCTGGGTCATGGCATCCAGGATGCCCTGAGGATCCGTCAGGTCGAACTCGATGTAGCGACGGGTGGCGATGTCCACGGGGAGGTTGGCGGACTGCTTGGACTTCATGAGCACCACGGGCTTGCCGGTCTCGTCACGGCGGCCCAGCTCGTAGTAGACGTTGATGTTGGGTTCGCTCAGGTTGCAGATGCACAGATCGGACTCCTGGACGCTTTTGATCACGTCGATGTCGATCTGGTTGGCTTCGGAACGGTGGTCGCCACGCATGACATCGAAGCCGAATTCCTTCAGCGTGGGCGCGATGATCAGGTTCAGCAGGAAATCCGCGTCCCGACGGGTGGGGGAGCCGGATTCTCCGATGGGTGAGATGACGAAGCAGCTATATTTCTTAGCCATGATCAGTTCCTCCTTCATTTGGTGTATCTACATGATAGCATGGGACATCGTGGATGTAAACAAGGGGGGAGAAATTTCCGGTCAGCATTTGCGGATCAGGCGGATGTAGAATCCTACGGCCTTGTTGATGGACTCCAGACGGATCCTCTCGTCATTGCCGTGGATGGTGGCCCGCTCCTCGTTGGTCATGTCCATGGCGCAGAACCGGTAGACCCGGTCAGAGATCCGGCCCCAATGGCGGGCATCGGAGCACTGGACCATGAGGTACGGGGATACGATACAGCCGGGCCAATTCTCAGACACGGCGGCAGCGACCTTGTCCCAGCCTTCGCAGTCGGTACGGGAGACCCGGCTGGGCTCGAAGGACTCCAGCACCGTGATCTCCACCTTTTCATCATCCACGGTCTTCTTCAGGTAGTCGAGGGCGGACCGGACATTGTCGGCAGGGGACAGGCGCATATTGGACACGAGCTTCGCCTCCGGGGGCAGGACGTTCCGGGCGTTACTGCCGGACATCTGGGTGAAGGCCACGGTGGTCCGGAGCAATGCGTCCATATCGCCGCCGGTGAGCCGTCCGAACAGGTCCAGCGCCCAGCGGAAGCACCAGAGGTTGGCGAAGAGGATCTTGAAACCGAAGCCGGAGTGGCGGCCGAGGGTATCGAACATCTGGGCGGCGGGGGCGGTCAGGTGCATTTTGAAGGGATGCTTTTGCAGAGCCATGCAGGCTTTGGCCAGACGGGGCACCGGGGAGCCGGGCTTGGGCGCGGAGGCGTGGCCGCCGGAGGACAGTACCATATATTCCACGTTCATCATGCCCTTCTCTGCGATGCCGATCAGGCCGCAGGGCGCTTTCACGCCGGGGAACACGTTCTGGACCACGGCACCTCCCTCGTCCAGCACCAGTGCGGGTTGGATCTTGTTCTGAGCGAACCAGTCCACGATGTTGGCGGCACCGGGGCCGTTGACCTCTTCACCGCCGGAGAAGGCGAACCAGATGTCCTGTTCCGGCTGGAAGCCCTGACCGATCAGGTGCTCCGCGGCGCTGAGGGCACCGTTGAGGGTGGCTTTGGTATCCAGCGTGCCACGGCCCCACAGACAGCCGTCCCGGATCACGCCGTCGAAGGGAGCTACTGTCCACTTCTCCGGATCCACGGGGACCACGTCATAATGGGCCATGAGGACTGTGGGGGCGTCCTGGGACTTACCGGGCCAGTTCAGGAGCAGGGCTCTGCCCGGGAGCTGGCGGAAGGTGCAGGTAGCGAAGACCTTGGGGTACAGCCGGGGCAGAAGGTCGATCAGCTTTTGGAACTCGTTCTCGTCCTCCTTGGTGGGGTCCGGAGAAGAGATCGTCTGACAGCGGACCAACTGCTGGAGGGCATCGATGGGGGCCTGAAGGTCGTGGGGCTCCGGCGTTGCGTCGGTGCAGGGCACGGTCTTGGGGCGGAAGCAGGCGGCACGGATCACGATCACGGCCAGGAACAGCCCCAGGAGTGCGGCGATGATCCACATATCACAGGGCTCCCTTCTTATAAAGGATGCGGGCCACGGCGATGGTGAACACCACGCTCACCGGGACCATGATGCCCACGGTGCCGGCGTTCAGGGCCGGGACGAAGATGAAGCCGATCAGCATCAGGATCACCGGGGCCACGGCGATCTTCCAGTTCTTCGACACGAAGGCCACGCCCAGTCCGCCGAAGAGGGCCGGGAGCATCTGCTCGAAGGCAGGGGCCAGCATCGGGGACTCCAGGACCGGGGTCAGGGGCACGATCGCGATCACGCCAAGGATCACGATCACCGTGGTGACGATGCTGGAGGTAGCGATGGCGATGGTGGAGATGATCTCGCCCTCTTCGGTGTTGACGCTGACGGCGTTCTGCTCCAGCGCGTTGATGGCGCAGGGGAGCTTGAGGTTGGAGATGTTACCGGTGACGAAGCTCAGGTAGGAACCGCCGGCACCCAGCATGGGGGTGAAGGTGATGGTCTCGATGGCACCCACGGCCCAGTACATGGGAGCGGTGGCGACCAGACCCAGAGCAAGGGCCTTCCAGTCGGGACTTGCACCGAAGATCAGGGCTACGGACACGGGGAACATCAAAAGGGCGATCATCATGCCGATGTTCCAGATGCGGCCGTCACGGTGGACGGAGTCGATGTAGGAATATTCTTTCTTCATGATGCTACCTCCTCAGCTGAGCCATGCGGTGATCGGGATCGCGGCGGCCATGCCTGCCAGCAGGCTGATCGGCAGGGCGTAGTCGTTGACCCATTGCCACTTGGATTTCTTCATGAGCAGACCGCAAATGAGCATCACCACGGCGGATACGGCCAGAACGCACACGGGGATCAGGCCTGAGGTGGGAGCGTAGTCGCCGGGGGTCCACAGCCGGGAGAAATCACAGAACACATAGCCAAGGAACGCCGCGATCATGCCGATGAACATGGCGTTTTGCAGGACGTCGGCCCATTTGGCATCCCGGTCCTTCAGGGAGGACATACCGCCCAGAAGCTTTTTGCCGATCACGGGGACCAGCCAGATGCCCATCATGATGCTGATCGTCATGACCAGCACGATGGTCACATACTGCCCGGCGGTGAGCTGGGAGATCTTGCCCAGCGTCAGGCCCATGGCGCTGACAGCATTCTCGGCGGCGATGGTCTCATAGCTCAGGGAGCCCACCACGCTGAGCCGAAGCCAGGGCAGGGGCAGACCAAGGCTCTTGGACAGGGCGATCACCGAGATCACGATCGCCACCGCCGGAGCGATGGTGAAGATCGCTGCCGTGCGGATCGTCTTGCGAAGCTTACCGGAGTCCATGCCGATGGCCTTGGCCCGGCGCAGTGCTTTCACCAGGAAATACACCGACTGCCCCAAAACAGCCGCCACCAGCAGGCCCACCAATACGAACAGGACCGGATGGTTGATGGAAAATTCCATTGAGGACACCTCCAATTATTTGATATCTCCACTATACCACACGAGCCGCCACCATACAAGGGGGAGGGTGCTCGTCCGACATGGATGATCCGCTACAGAGCGGGCATACTGTCCTTGTCGGTGGACTCCGGAAGAGCGGCCGGAAACGACAGAAAATAGTGCTTGACAAGCGCACCTGTCCATGGTATAATGCTCAAGCACTCAGGGAGTGCAACTGAATATCGCGGAGTAGAGCAGTTGGAAGCTCGTCGGGCTCATAACCCGGAGGTCGTAGGTTCGAGTCCTGCCTCCGCAACCAGAAACAGAACCTGATTTGATACAAAGTCAAATCAGGTTCTTCTTTTTTATGTCGCAAGAAAAGTTGGAATTATTCCCGGGAATAGGGGTAATTCCAACTTTTGTTTTTTGTGTGGTTC
>JAFNXT010000266.1 GCA_017378975.1 Oscillospiraceae bacterium | reverse complement strand
GCCCTCGGCAACGTCCACAGTCTCCAGCTCGGAGAAGTAGAAGGCGCACTTGCCGATGGTCTTCAGGGAAGCAGGCAGGGTCACGGTCTTCAGACCGGTGTAGCCGAAGCTGCCTTCGCCGATGGTCTCCAGAGCGCTGTCAGCGGCGAACTCCACCTCAGCCAGCTCAGTGCACTGGAAGAAGGCGTAAGCGCCGATGTTCTTCACGCCGGAACCGACCACCACCTTGGTGATCTTGGATCTGAACAGGGACCAGGGAGCGGCGTTCTCATCATACTTGTTGTAGTTGAAATCGCCCATGGTGCCCTCACCGGAGATGGTCAGCACGCCGGTATCCAGCAGCTCCCAGCTCAGGCCCTGACCGAAGTCGCCGCCGCCCAGCTTGACGGCCTGCTTCTGGCGCAGTTCCACGTCGAAGCCGTACTGCTTGGCATAGTCATGGGCATAGGTGCCCTCTGCCACCTGAAGGACCAGAGTATCCTTATGGTGATCGAAGGCGTCCTTGTGGATGCTCTCCACATTGTCGGGCAGCCAGATGCTCTGCAGGCTGGTCCAGTAACCGAAAGCACGCCACTCCAGCGTCTTGACGGTCTCAGGCAGCTTGATGCTCTTGATCTTGTTCAGGTAATGGAAAGCACTGTAACGGATGGTCTCCAGACGGCTGCCTTCCTCGAAGATCACTTCCTCCACATAGTAAGCATGAGCGAATGCGAAGCGGGGGATCTCGATGATGTCCTTGCCGATGAAGACGGTCTTGATGTTGGCTCTCTCCTTAGCCCAAGGCACGGAGGCGTTGGACTGATGGTAGAACATCTTACCGGTGCCGCTGAAGACGAAGCGGCCATCCTTGTAATGGACGAACCAAGCGTCCATACCGGCCCAACCGGCGATGTAGACGTCGGCAGAGGTACACTCCACATACTGACCGTCCTTGAACACGCAGGTCTCGCCGCCGATGTCGTACTCACCGTTCCGGGCGATACCGTTCTCGTCAAAGTAGTAAGCCACGTTGGAGATGTAAACGAAGCCCTCGACGAAATCGTCGTTGGTCAGGAAGTACATGAGGCCCTTGGGGGTGTCGATGAAGCCGGTGAACATGGCATCGGGCTGATACACGCCGTCCTCACCGAAGACATAGACCTTGCCGTCGATGACCCAAGGCTCGGTGACCTTCTTGCCGTCCACGAAGTAGTAAGTATCATCGTACCAGCCGTTGACATAAGCGACACCGTCGATATAGGTGACACCGTCCAGCTCGCCGTTGAACTTCTCGCCGCAGGCGCAGCCGTAGATGCCGTCCACGGTCTCGAACTTATGGCCGGTGGCCTTGGTGGTGCCCCAAGTCAGGATGGACTGACAGACGGAGCACATGGTGCGGCCGGTGTGACCGCCGGTGGTACAGGTGTTGGCCTCATCGGCCACGGCCACCTCGGTGTGGTAGTGCCACTCACCGATGGTCTTCTTCAGGTTGGCGATGGAGGAATCCAGCTCGGTCTTGGCGTCCACACGGACGTTGGAGAAGCCGGTCACATCCACGTCATACTCCTGAGTGTACTCCACGTTACCGTACCTGACCTTGTAGCTGACAGTGATCTGAGGGGCACAGCCATAGGAGTTCCACTGCTCGGAAGCGCTGTGGAGACCCAGCACCTCGTTCCAGCTCCAGGCGTACACGGGGATGGTCAGGAGGGTGGCCTCACCGGTAGCCTCGCTGTCCACACGGGTCACAGTGATATCGGCGGTGCAGGAATTCTCGTCCAGAACGTACTCCACCTTGAAGCCGTCGAGGACCATCATCTCCTCCAGCGCCCACTCGGAAGCGGAGTTGAGCCACAGCTTGAAGCTGACGGAATCGATGCCTTCCACCTTGTCGGTATCCAGCGTGATGTTGTACTGGCCGCCGGTGTAGAGCTTGCCGTCGGCCTTCACGCCCACGGGGACGCCCTTCAGGGACACCGCGGGAACGTCGCTCTCGGCAGCGATCACGATCTGACGGGTCAGCTTGGTGTAGTTGCCCTGCTTGTCCGCGATCTCGAAGGTGATATCGTGGGTGCCGTTGGGCAGCTTGATGCCGGTGGCGGAGATCTTACCGGCGGCGAACTTGGTGGGGACCTTGTGGCCGTCCACATAGACCTGCGCGGTGGCCTCGTTCAGACCGGTGAAGTTGGTGCCACGGGAGGTATCCTCCATGGCGCTGGCGGTGACGGTGATGGTATCGTAGTCCAGCGTCCGGCCGTCGATGGCGAAGCTGGACTGATCCTCCAGGATCAGAGGATCGGAGATGATGGGCATATCGCGATCATCCACAGCGTCGGAGTAATCCAGAGTGATGTCGTCGATGTAGAAGGTGACCTTCTCAGCGCCGGTGGCGGAGGAGGACACGATGAACTGGATGAAGGCAGGAGCGTAGTTGCTCTCAGAGGGACGGGTGTAAGCACCGTCCTCGGTCTTGTAGTAGGAGGTGGACACATAGGAGTTGGAGATCTGCTTCATGTCCACATACACATAGGCCCAGCCTGCCTCGGGGATCTTGTCGCTGGTCAGCTTGGAGAAGCCCTTCTCCACATACTGATAGGTCAGATACAGGTAAGCGGTGTTCAGTTTGCCGGTGGTGTTGTCCTTGTAGG
Organism: Oscillospiraceae bacterium; assembly: GCA_017378975.1. Lineage (GTDB taxonomy): Bacteria > Bacillota > Clostridia > Oscillospirales > Oscillospiraceae > Faecousia. The sequence continues at coordinate 2,122 of JAFNXT010000266.1, read as the reverse complement.
TGTAGGCGAAACGGGCGCAGCTGCCCACAGCCTCCTCAGGGATGTACATCCACATACCCAGACGGGTGCCGTTGATGCCCTTCTCGGTATCCAGCAGGGTGATGGGATCGCCCCAGTAGTACAGATAGGCGTACTGCCAGTTGGCATGGGCCTCGGAGTAGCGGTAGTCCACGGTGTAGGCCAGAGAATAGTCGCCGCTGTAGACCTTACCGTTCTCCCGGTCCGCCAGGAACACGTTCTCATAGATGCCCTGCTCCACCAGATTGCCGGAGGTAGCTCCCGCAGTCTCGTAGATCACAGTGTATCCATTGTCATACTCGCCCTTCTCGGTGGCCTCTACCAGATCGAAGTAGTCGCCCCAGTACTTGGCATCTTCCTCACCGCCCTCGAAGTCGAAGAGGATATCGGAGCCCTTACCGAAGGTGACAGCGATGCTGTCGGAAGCGACGGAAGCGTCATACTTATAGGAAGCGGTGACGGTAGCCGCGGCACCGGCGCCCTCGGCGGGAGCGGTGTAGACGAAGCCGTTCATGGTACCGGCGGTGCAGACGAAGTCGTAAGCATCGGCGGCAGCATACATATCAGCGCCGTTGTACAGGGCGGTGACAGTAAAGTCAGAGGGCTTGCCGTAGGGGATCATCTTCTCCTCGGCACCGAAGGCGATATCGGTGGGATGGACCACATTGATATCGATGGAGCCCACGGTCACGCCGTCCACGGTCATGGAGGCGGTGACGGTGCCCAGCTTGCCGGAGGAAACGAACTTGCCGTCGGCGATGGTGCCGTAGGAGCTGTCAGACAGCACCCACGCAGCACCGGCAGGGATCTCGGCAGGGTAGCCGCTCTTATCGGCACCGGCGGCGCCGATCTCGACCTCAGAATAGGGGGCATAGAAGACATAGTCGGTGGACAGGTTGGCATGATCGAAGGTGCCGTCCGCCACTGCGGTGGAGATCACCATCAGGGTGTTGGACACGGAACGGACGGTACCGTCACAGCAGGAGTTACGGACCACCAGCTCATCGGTGCCCTCCAGCTTGGCGGCGTAGGTAGCGGAACCGCCACCGTCCAGCTCCACGGCGGCCACACAGCCCATGCTCAGCATGACCTCGGCCTGCTCACGGTAAGTAAGACCGGCGGAGTAGGGCTTCTGGTTGCCGTCGGCCACCATCATCACCACGTCGCCGTTGGCCTTGACGCCCACGGTGGAACGGGGATACTTGGAGTTGCCGTTGTTGACGATCTGGCCGTCCCAGACCAGCATGTTCCAGCCGCCGACCGCCTCCTGGATGTTGGCGGAGTACTGGCTGAAGGTGCCCTTCTGGCCGATCATGGCGGTGCCGTCCTTCAGGACAGCGAAGAAGGGGTACTGGTCGCCCATGCCATTGCCGTTGATGTTGACGCCCTCCATGACGAAGCCGCCGGTGGGCTGACCGGTGGAAACGTTGTAGTAGGCGGCGTTGGCGATGGCCACGACGTTGTAGCCACGCTTCTCGGTGGCGGCGTTGGCCTGCTCGATGACCGTGGCCTTGCCCCAGACACCGGTGTTGTCATTGTCATGGTAGTTGGCCTTGACCTGCACATCGGGGTTGGATGCGACGTCGGCAGTGACCACGTAGTAAACGACACGGTCGCCGTTGGCGTCATAAGCCACGACTTCCTGCTCCTGGACGCCGGGCGCCAGAGCAGAGGTCTTGGTCGATGCGATCGTCATGGAAAAATTCTCTGCGGCGAAGCCGATCACAGGCAGGATGCCGATGATCATAGCCAGACACAGCACGAGCGCAAGGACCCGGGTGGATTTGGATCGATCCATAAGTAATCTTCTCCTTCTGATGATTTTTTATAGTAAGCGTTCTCGCTTCTATACGGGATAAGGGTGTCAGAAGATCCTTGTCATCCCGAGACCGGTGCGCACACCGGTCGTGGGGATCTCCTCCAATGCGCCGGAGATCGCCACGTCGCTTACGCTCCTCGCGAAGACAAGTTCTCTGGGTCTCAAAACACCTGATTGATCAGGCCATAATCCTTTTTCTTCTTGGAATCGTCGCCCACATGGTACATACCGCTGACGGTGAAATCGTCCCAGGGGTGCTTGCGCTTGCGAAGCAGGATCTGCATG
>JAFNXT010000265.1 GCA_017378975.1 Oscillospiraceae bacterium | reverse complement strand
GGACCCTGCTGATCGCGGCGGTGCTGGCAGGATCCATGATCCTGTCCATGCTGGCCGGTGCCAGCGGCGGACGGAGGCTTCGGCAAGTGGTGGGTGCCTGGGATGTGTATGGCTTCCACTTCGTGCTGGCGGAGCCGGTGGATGTGGATACGGTCGTCAGGCTGGGCGAAGCGGTCGATCCCCGGTGGCAACAGCTCAAGCAGACCGGTCACGCCCCGGGGCTGACACCAACATGGCTGCCGGAGGAGGCGCGCTTCCGTAAGACCAGTATCAGCAAGGATGAGCTTGGCCCTACGCTGTATCATGATACGTCTTATGAGTACGGCGGCAGGACCCTGTGGGTGACGGTGCAAAACTTTTACAACAAAGGGTCCGGACGGACCAGCGTCACCGGAGAGCCGCTGGAGGTCTACTGTGACGAAGATGTGATCTATTACATTTTCGCCTGCAATGAGCATTATGTGCTGACCTGGTTCGACGGCGGCTTCGAATGTTGCGTGATGGGCCTGAAGACTTTGGGAGAGACCCGGGATGTCCTGCAGTCTGTGATCGATGGAAAGGACGGTAACTGAAATGAAATGGAAGGCGCTGCCGCGGATGATGCGGCAGCGCCTTTTTAGATATGAGATACGAGATATCATCCGTACATACGGCTCTATGTCAATAGTTGGGGTAGAGCAAAAATGTGATGATTTGTGGATCGTGTCGGAGTTTTGCTCCGACACGATTTCTACGTGTTGCAGAAAAGGATCCGCTTTCTGAAGTTGTTGAAATTACGCATACCGAAACAGACCCTTTTCAGGACCTTGGTTTTATTGTTACAGCCTTCGATGTATCCGTTCGTCCACGGAACATCCATAGAATCAAGTATCTCCTGATGCCAGTTATGATAGGCCTTAGTACAATCATGGAACTCTGGCAGATCCATCACCTCAACAGAAAACAGCCAGTCAGCAAGTCGCTGTTTTCCCTCTGCGGAGGATCGTGAGCGTATGACAGCAAGGAATTCGTTTTTCAGACGATAAGCGTCAGCGAGTCTTGGAGCGATCTCAAACATGAGGGCCAACCGGTCCATTTCATCACCAGTCAGCTTCTCCATCGGTCTCATCAGCAGGGACCGGGATCTCTTGAAGTACCTTCGATGCCTGTCAGGAAGCTTGTTTTGTTCGTTCTTCCTGACCCTTTCCATCGCCCAGTAGACTTGCCGGATCACATGGTATTTGTCGGCTACGATGGTGGCGTTGGGGAAACAGGTCTTGGCAACATTGCGAAAATGAGGATTCATGTCACAAACGAAGTATTTCACCTTTGTTTTGGAAGAAAAACGCGAGAAATACTTTACAAGATCACTTTCATACCGATTGGGGAGGATATCCAGTACTTTTCTGTTCTTGGGATCTACGATGATGCTGTTATACTTTTGACCGCCGGAATTACCCTTGAATTCGTCCAGAGAAAGAACTTCCGGAAGCTCGATCACTCTTTGGTTGAAGCAGTTGAAATAACGCATGGCGGTAACGGCAGACACATTGAAGCGGCTGCCGATCTCGGTCGCGGGAACTAATTTACTGAACTCCTGGATGATGTTTGCTACGAGCCTGCTAGTGACCCGGTGATAACGGGGGAGGAACGTGTTCCTTTCAAAGAACCTCTTACCGCAACTGCAGCGATACCGGCGCTTGCGAAGGTGCAGGAAGGTGTCTCTGGCAAGTGGGATATCCTTGATGACTTGCATACGATAATCGTGGACAAGGTCAGTAACAGCTCCACAAGCCGGGCAAACATGCGATCTTCTGGGCAGTTCGATATGGATATGTAGTTGGTTAGAAATATTCTCTGCTTTTGTGATGATCACATCTTCCAAATCGAGCAGTTCTGTTGTATAATCTAGCATGAGCATAGAGGCCTCCTTTGGATTGGTGTAGGGGTACATTCATTGTAAAGGATTTTCGTCTCTATGCTCAACTATTTTTTTATGTTTTTTGGGGTCAGGCTCAACACCTGACCCCAACATTTATTATAGAACCTTTTTATTGGAAAATCAGGGGTCTTTATCCGTTTTGGCAAGGCTGGACTTACAGAAAAAGAGACAGCCTTTCGGCTGTCTCTTTGGTGGGCGAGGCGGGACTTGAACCCGCACGTCCGCAGTGAACACTAGAACCTGAATCTAGCG
>JAFNXT010000264.1 GCA_017378975.1 Oscillospiraceae bacterium | reverse complement strand
TGCATCGCGCTGTGCTGTGTCCTGCCGGTGGCGCTCCATCCGCTGGGACTGGGTAGTGTGCTCTCTCCCCTGCATCTGCCGGTCCTGCTGTGCGGACTGGTCTGCGGCTGGGGCTACGGTGCGGTCTGCGGTGTATTGGGCCCGGTGCTGTCCCATCTGACCTCCGGCATGCCCCCTGTCACCGGTCTGGTATCCATGGTCCCGGAGCTGATGGTCTACGGTCTCGTGACCGGTCTGTGTATGCGCTATATCCGCACCGGAAAGCTTCTGCCGGACCTGTACATCGCCCTGCCCGTGGCTATGGTCCTCGGCAGGATCGTGGGCGGCATCGCCAAGGCCCTGTTCCTCTTCGGCTCCGGCAAGGGCTACGGCATCGCCCTTTGGTTCTCCGGCTACTTCCTGGAGACCCTCCCCGGCATCGCCGTCCAGCTCCTGCTGATCCCGGTGCTGGTGATGGCTCTGACCCGTGCCCGTGTGATCGCGGCCCGGTATCCCGGGACGGTCTGAGGAGGTCGCCATGGACAAACGAAAGATCGCGGACTTCTTCGACCGCTGTGCCCCCTGGTGGGACGATGACATGGTCCGCAACGAGGTGGTGATCACCACCATCCTGGACAATGCCGGGATCGATAGCGGCATCCATGTGCTGGATGTGGCCTGCGGCACCGGTGTCCTGTTCCCGGACTATTTCAAACGGGGCGTAGAGTCCGTCACCGGCATCGACATCTCCCCGGAGATGGCGAAGATCGCCCAGAGCAAGTTCCCGGAGGCCACGGTGATCTGCGGCGACGTAGAAGACCACGCCTTCGACCGGAAGTTCGATGCCATCATGGTCTATAACGCCTTCCCCCACTTCCCGGACCCGGAGGCTCTGATCCGGGTACTGGCAGAGCTGGTGGAGCCCGGCGGACGGCTCTCCATCGCCCACGGCATGAGCCGGGCCCAGCTCCGGCAGCACCACGCCGGACGGGCCAGCGAGGTATCGATCGACCTGCTCCACGAGAAGGATCTGGCGGCATTGCTTGCCCCCTACTTCGACGTGGATGTGGTGATCAGCAACCACCGGATGTATCAGGTGGCAGGCACCCGACGGGAGGGCACGATCCACTCCCACGGCGGTCACAGCCACGCCCACGCCCACAGCGATGTCCATGACCACAGCCATCACGGCGGCCACAGCCACTGCGACAGCGACACCCCCATGGAGGAGCTGTTGGCGCTGATGAAATACATGGTCACCCACAACGACACCCACGCTCAGGAGATGGCGGAGCTGGCCATGAAGATCCGGGATGCCGGTAAGCACCGGGCCTACGAGAAGATCATGGACGCGGTGGCGGATTTCGACATCCTCAACGCCAAATTCGACGCCGTCCTGAAGGAACTGACCCAATGACATCGACACGTAGGGCGAAGGCATGCCTTCGCCGCCGCTGATCGCAAGCGATCAGCGGAGATACCGCGTATGTACGGATGATATCTCGTATCTCATATCTAAAAAGGCGCTGCCGCATCATCCGCGGCAGCGCCTTCCATATTCAGGTCGCTCTGGTCTGAGCCGTGAAGTAGATCCGGGTCTCCTGACCGTCGGCATCACGGGCCAGCAAAGTCACATGAGCCTTGTAATAGCGGCCCGCAACGCCCTGATACTCCAGTGTGTACTCATACTCATCCACACCGTGTCCCATGAGCTCCGGCATATTGATGTAGCGGAAGGACTTCTTCCAAGTCCAGTTGGTGCCGTCGGTGGATTCATAGATCTGCACCGTTTCCGCACCGATGTCCGTCATGGAGCCTACGCCATCGACCCAGTAATATGCCCGGATCTTGCCACCCCCCATGGGGCGCACCTCGGCGTAGTCATTCTCGATGTGGGTATTGGCCCGGGGCTCTACCCCCTCCACAGACCGGGCGTTGCCAAACACAGGCAGGAACGTAGCCACCGCCAGCACAATGGCGATCACTCGCATCAGTTTGCTCTTTTTCATTTCAGTTGCCATCCTTTCCATCGATCACAGACCGCAGAACGGTCCGGGTCTCTTCCAAAGTCTTCAGCCCCGTCACACTGCATTCGAATCCGGAATCGAACCAAGCCAGCACGAACCGGTGATTACAGGCAAAAATGTAATAAATCACATCATCATGGCAATAGATCTCCATCGGATCCCCGGTGACACCGAGCCGACCGGACCGATGGCTGTCGAAGTTCACTACATCCACCTGCAGGTTCTTGCCGCCACGGTCGTAACACGCGTGATAACGCAGGATGAACTCGTCCTCGGTGATCTTTTCCTTGCAAAACCGCATATCCTCCGGCAGCCATGTGGGAGTCAGACCCGGTGCGTGACCGGTCTGCTTGAGTTGCTGCCATCGGGGATCGTCCGCCGTGCCGAGCACCACCTCGGTATCCACGCCCACCGGCTCCGCCAGCACGAAGTGGAAGCCATACACATCCCAGGCACCCACCACTTGCCGAAGCCTCCGTCCGCCGCTGGCACCGGCCAGCATGGACAGGATCATGGATCCTGCCAGCACCGCCGCGATCAGCAGGGTCC
>JAFNXT010000263.1 GCA_017378975.1 Oscillospiraceae bacterium | reverse complement strand
TACAGATCCTCCCAGCTCACCTGGACCCGCCCGGCCTTGGTGCTCTTCACTGTGACCTCCGGCTTCGAAGGCTGTACCCCCACCGTGATCTCATCGGAATAAGTACCGTAGCTCTTGGAGCCATCCTCATTGATGAAGTAAGCACGCATCCTGTAGGTATAGGTGCCACCGGACTTCAGACCCACATTGCTGTAAGCGATGGTCTGTCCATCCTTCACCGTCTTCACCACACGGTAGTCTTCGCCCTCGCCCTTACGCCAGATTTGGAAACCGTCAGCCCCCTCCACCGGCTCCCAACGAAGCCGGATCCGGAAATCGGAGTTACTGTAAGGCGCGTCCCACAGTACCGCAGGCACACTATACTTCGCATCAGACAAAGAGGACCGCATACGAGTCACCCCATCCCCCAGCAGGACATAGGAACAAACTCTGAAGTAATAAGTCCGACCGGGAGCCAGGCTACCCTTCGTATAGCTCAGGGTGGAAGGGTCCTTGACTCTCTTGACCAACTCGTAGCTCCGCAGATCATCCGGATCCGTGCTCATATACAGCTCATACCCATCGACTCCCTCTACGCCAGTCCACTTTACCCGAACCGAAGTAGATGTGCTGCCGTAGCAGTACTCTATGACAGGCGGATACGGCTGATCAAGATCCGGTTCATCATAATATACGGCTGCATCAAATCCGTCACCGATAACGACCCAGATCTCCGGGTCACCGGTATCGAACCGAAGATCCTGTGTCTGACCTGCCTCAATACCATCACCGTTATTGATGATCAAATTATTATGATAAAACGGTATCTCCTGAGAAAACCATCGACCATCTTCCTGCTCCATGGCCTTCCCTGGCCACGGCAATACATCTTCGCCACCAGTAGGCCAGCTATAGATATGCGGATCAGTCCACTCAAACGGAACGAACGCATGGACTGTGATCACATCCCCCTGCACCGGAGGATCCTCTTCCAAATCAGGAGCATCCGGCGGATAATATGTGATATCAGCAAAATAGTGCCCCTCGTCATCCACCCCGCGAATAATGACCCAAATCTCAGATCCATCCGTAAGATAGGGAAGATCACGGGTCTTCTCACCGTTGCCACCGGGACCGTCATTGATCAGGAAATGGTCACCAAAGGATGGGATATCAGCAACGAACCAACGACCATCCTCCTGCGTCATTTCAATGCCTGGCCACTCAAGAGTGGGCCCAGAGGCCTTGTTCCAGCTGAAGATATACGGATCATTCCACCCAAGCGGAACGTACGCATGGACTGTAACTACATCCCCCTGTACCGGAGGATCCTCTTCCAAATCAGAAGCATCCGGCGGATAATATGTGATGTCAGCAAAATAGCGTCCCTCGTCATCCGCCCCGCGAATAATGACCCAAATTTCAGATCCATCCGTAAGATAGGAAAGATCACGGGTCATCTCTCCGTTGCCACCATGACCATCATTGATAACAAAACTATCATCAGAAGACGGGATAGCAACAACGAACCAACGACCATCCTCCTGCGTCATTTCAATGCCTGGCCACGTAAGCATAGAGTCATGGGCCTCGTTCCAGCTGTAGATATACGGATCAGACCATTTTTCAGGAACATAGACATGGACAGTCATGGTCGGTGCGGAAGCCGAAGTAGCCCCGTAGCAAACACAGCCCATGGATAAAAGGAAGAGACAAAGAACGACTGATACGATCAAAGTGACCCTTTTCATAGCAAGTGCGCTCTGTT
>JAFNXT010000262.1 GCA_017378975.1 Oscillospiraceae bacterium | reverse complement strand
TTCTGCCCTGCTCTGTCATGGGAAAAGTAGCCTCTCCTTCTATTTGGCTTTTTTCATAGCAGTATAGTCCGTGCCAAAACTCCGCGAAGATCGAACTGTTCTCATAGTCCACTTCCTTCGGAGTCTTCATCTGGACCTTGGGGACGATCCGGAACCGGAACATCCCCGCAGAACCTGTGAACGTGTTCTTCATAGCGAAGGTGTGGAGCGTAGGGATGAAGATCTCTTCCATAACTCACCCCACCAACGATTCCATCTCATCCAGAAGCTGACCGAACAGCTCCAGCGCCTGATCCACCGGCTCAGGGGTAGTCATATCCACACCGGCCCCACGCAGGAGCTCGATCGGCGACTTGGACCGTCCGCCGGAAAGGAAAGAAAGATAATCATCCACAGCGACTGCGCCTTCTGTCAGGATCCTCCGGGACAAAGCGACGGCCGCGGAGTAACCGGTGGCATACTGGAACACATAATGGTCGAAATAGAAATGAGGGATCCGGGTCCACTCCACCCCGATCTGATCATCGATCACCATGTCGGGGCCAAAGTATTCGGCACAAAGGCGCTGATACTCCTGACAAAGGAGCTCTGCCGTCAGGGTCTCCCCTGCCCCGATCCGCTGACCCATCCAAAGCTCGAACTCAGCGAACATGGTCTGCCGGTAAAGGGTGCCACGGAACTGCTCAAGGAAATGGTTGATGAGATAAGCACGTTCCTTTTTATCCGTGGTCTTGTCCAGAAGATGCTCCATGAGCAATGCCTCATTACAGGTGGAGGCCACCTCAGCAACGAAGATCACATAGTCGGCATCGATGGGACGCTGATGCTGATTGGACAGATAAGAATGGAGGGCATGCCCCATCTCATGGGCCAGCGTGAACTGGCTGTCCAGCGTACCGGTATAGTTGAGGAGCACATAGGGGTGGACATCCGCACCGGCAGAGTAGGCACCGGAACGCTTGCCCTGATTCTCGTAAACATCGATCCAGCGACCTTCGAAGCCCTCCTTCAGGATGCTCCGATACCCCTCGCCCAAAGGTGCCAGAGCATCGTAGACCGTCTGCTTCGCCTGAGCGAAGGGGATCTTCCGGTCCACATCTGCCACCAGAGGTGTATAGACATCATAAAAATGGAGCTCATCGACACAGAGCATCTTCTTACGCAGACGGACGTAACGATGGAGCTTATCCAAATGCTGATGCACCGTCTCGATCAGGTTCGTATACACCGACACAGGCACATCGTTCTGATCCAAAGAAGCTTCCAGCACGGAATCGTAACGCCGGGCATCCGCAAAGAACTTCAACTGCTTGCCCTGAGCATTGAGGATGGCGGCAGCGGTGTTTTTAAAACCGGAAAGTGTGTGATACAACTGTTCATAAGCACTCTTCCGAAGCTCCCGGTCCGCGCTCTCCAGATAAGTGATGAACGTACTTTGGCTCAAAGGCCGCTTCTCACCTGCTCCGTCCACCGCATCCGGGAATTTAAGGTCCGCGTCCATGAACGCGCTAAAGATATTGTTGGGAGTCTGGGACATCTCTCCTGCCGCCGCCAGCAGTCCTTCCTGCTCGGCGGAAAGCACATGATCTTTGCGCCGACGCAGATCCGTCAAATGGCGGCGATAGACCTCCAACTCCGGGCAGGAAGCATAGCACCCATCCAAAACATCTTCAGAGATCGACATGATCTCCGGTGTGGCGAAGCTGCAGCACTGATCGATCTGGACCACCACCGTCATGAAACGCCCGGTCATGGCCTGATAATGGGCGTTTGTGGTATCCACGTCCGAGGCTCGCATCGCATAATGGCACAGTCTCAAGAGCTTCACATTGGTCTGCTCCATGGTCTGGAGGAACGCAAGCAAAGCCTCGGGGTCTTCCGCCAGCTTCCCCCGGAACCCTTCCAAAATATCTTTTTGACCACAGACCGTTTCCAGCTCCTGCTCCCAGGCATCATCAGAAGGATACAGATCCTCCAAAGCCCAGGTATCTTCCACCGGGATCTGGCTACGTTCCGGGATCTTACCACCAAGCTCCATATCAAACACTCCTATCCGTTTTTTTATCCGGCAACTGCGACAGCATCACAGCGCCAAGCATCAGTCCGCAACCCAGCAGTTCCCAACCGGTCATCCTTTCGCCAAGGATCACCCAGCCGCCAAGGAGCGCGAACACCGACTCCAAACTCATGAGCAGTGACGCCACCGTAGGCTCCAGATATTTCTGACCGACGATCTGCAAAGAATATGCTACACCCAAAGAGAGGATACCGGCGTAAGCGATCGGCATCCAGCAAGCACCCAAGGCCGCTATGCTGACCGGCTCTGTCAGGGCACCGATACAGGACCCCACCACGCAGACCATACACTGCACACAGTTCAGCCGCAGGGTATCCAGATCACCGGCGAATCGGTCCACCAGGATGATCTGCACCGCAAAGCAAAAGGCACAGCCGATCAAAAGAAGATCTCCTACCGACAGACCGGAAACACCGGTACAGCTCAGCAGATACAGACCAGCCACCGCAGGGAGCACGCTGAGAACAGCGGCCTTGGTGGGCCGCCTGCCCAACAGGCTCCCAAGGATCGGGACCAGAACGATGTACATGGCAGTCAGAAATCCGGCCTTCCCTGCGTCTGTATAGACCATCCCCACCTGCTGAAGATTAGTGGCGAACAGGAGTGCTACACCGCACAGCATACCGGAGGTCCAGAGCTTCTTGTTCATCCAGCCCTTCCAGAACCCTTTTCGGTCGACCACCGCCACCATGATCACAAGACTGATCACCGCCAGGATACAACGGGCGGCCTGGAATGTGAACGGACCGATATGATCCATGCCCATACTTTGGGCCACGAAGGCCGTGCCCCAGATGATAGTGGCAGCTACGATAGAGATACTGCCCTTCATTTTCTCTTTCATTCAAATCACCGGGGTACACTTTACCATGATCTAAATAAAAAAGCAAGGGTGCTCCGCAGGCACCCTTGCACAGTCAGATCCCCAGATCCTGACGGATGATCTTCTTCATGGCTTCGATGCCCACCCGGACCGCACCGGAGGTATCCTCCACCATGGCATCCATCTTTCCTGCCTTTTCCCGTTCCTGATTCCAGATCACGTGGAAACAGCTGCCGCACCGAACATCCAGCGCCGCCGCCACCACGAAGAGGGCGGCAGATTCCATCTCACTGGCCTTCACGCCCAGTCTCTTCCAGGACTCCCACTTTTGCTCCAGTTCATAATAGACCGGTGACTTCTTGGGGTCATGCTGACCGTAGAAAGAATCCTTGCACTGGACCACGCCCACATGGGTCCGGAACCCCAGCTCCAAAGACGCTTCACGCAATGCCGCAGTGATGTCGAAATCAGGCACCGCAGGGAACTCAGGAGGAGCATATTCGAAGGAGGTATGTTCATACCGGACCGCACCGTTGGCGACCACCACATCACCGGCCCGAACATCCATTGCGATACCACCACAGGTGCCGATCCGGATGAAGGTACCCGCACCGATATTATGGAGCTCCTCCATGGCGATGGAGGCGGAAGGACCGCCGATACCCGTGGAGCAAACAGAGACCTTCTGCCCCAGCAGTGTGCCGGTATAGATATTGTATTCCCGATTCATCCCGATATGGACAGGATCGTCGAAATGAGCGGCGATGGACTCGCACCGACCCGGATCACCGGGAAGGAAAACATACCGCCCCACGTCACCCTCCACACAGTGGATATGGAACTGCTTACCGATACTTTGCATATTTTCCTCCTTTCTCACCAGAACAGGCTCACCTGACTGGTATCCGGCAGGTCACCGAAGGCGCCTGCTTCCTTGAGCATCTGGATATGGGTCTTGGAGACCTTGGGACAGGCCGCCGCCACTTCTTCCACAGAAATGAAGTCCTTCCCTTCTCTGCCTTCCATCAGACTGATCGCCGCATTCTCACCGAGACCGGAGATCGCAACGAAGGGCGGACGGAGCTTCCCGTCCTCGATCAGGAACTTGGTAGCATGGCTCTTGTAGATGTCGATCGGCAGGAACTCCAGCCCCCGGAGATAGAACTCATAGACCACCTCCAGCGTAGTGAGCAGATCCTGATCCTTATCGGTGGCGTCTTCGTTATTGTCGATCGCGTCGATGTTGGCCATGACAGACTCCATGCCCTTAGTCATGAGTACCGCATCGAAGCCGCCCTTCTGACTGCGGCGGTAGAAATAGGCCGCATAGAACGCCAGCGGATGATACACCTTGAACCATGCGATACGGAAGGCCATCATAACGTAAGCCACCGCATGGGCCTTCGGGAACAGGTACTTGATCTTCTTACAGGAACCGATATACCAATCCGGCACACCGGCATCGATCATCTCCTGCTCCGCCCCATCCGGCAGTCCCCTGCCTTTACGGACGGACTCCATGATCTTGAAAGCCCGTTTCTCCGGCATACCGCAGGAGATCAGGTAGATCATGATATCGTCACGACAGCCGATGGTGCCGTCCACCGTAGCCGTCTTGGAGGTGATCAGGTCCCGGGCATTGCCCAGCCACACGTCGGTACCGTGGGTATAACCGGAGATACGCACCAGAAAATCGAACTTGGTAGGCATGGTATCCAGAAGTACGCCACGGGTGAACCGGGTATTGAACTCCGGGACGGCCACGGCACCGGTAGGTCCGAGGATCTTGTCATCCTCATAGCCAAGCACCTTGGAAGAGGTGAAGATCGACATGGTCTTCTTATCATCCAGAGGGATGGTCTTGGCGTCCACGCCGGTCATATCCTCCATCATACGGATCATGGTGGGGTCATCATGGCCCAGCATATCCAGCTTCAGAAGATTCTCTTCCATGGAGTGATATTCGAAATGGGTGGTGATCTGATCCGACTTGGGGTCATCCGCCGGATGCTGTACCGGACAGAAGTCCCAGATCTCATTCTCCTGAGGGATGACCACCAGACCGCCGGGGTGCTGGCCGGTGGTACGACGGACGCCCACACAGCCGGTGGCCAGACGGTTCATCTCCGCCGAGACCACGCTCCTCCCCCGCTCGTCCATATACTTTTTCACATAGCCGAAAGCAGTCTTCTCTGCCACCGTACCAATGGTGCCAGCACGGAACACATGGGACTTGCCGAACATCTCGGTACAGTAGGCGTGGGCTCTGGCCTGATACTCGCCGGAGAAGTTCAGGTCGATATCCGGCACCTTATCGCCGCCGAAACCAAGGAAGGTCTCGAAGGGGATGTTGAAGCCATCCTTCTCCATTTTCGCGCCGCACAGGGGACAATCCGCATCCGGCAGATCCGCACCGCAGTTGTATCCCTTGGGGACGTCCAGCACAGTGTGCTTACACTCTGGATCAGGACAACGATAATGAGGCGGGAAAGAATTGACCTCCGTGATGCCCGACATATAGGCGACGATAGACGAACCAACAGAACCACGGGAGCCCACCAGATAGCCGTTCTCCAAAGAGTTTTGCACCAGCTTCTGGGCAGACATATAGATCACGTCATAATGACAGTTGATGATATCGTTCAGCTCCGTCTCCACACGCTTCACGAAAAGCTCCGGCGGATGGTCGCCATATAGCCTGTGGAGCTTGCCGTAGACCAGAGACTTCAGATCCTCCACAGAATTCTCGATGGAGGGAGCGAACAGGTTATGGGGCACCGGACGGATCGTTTCGCACATATCCGCCACCAGATTGGGGTTCGTCACCACGATCTCCATGGCCTTCTCCGCCCCAAGATAGCTGAACTCTGCCAGCATCTCATCGGTAGAGCGGAAATAAAGAGGATTATCCTTATCTGCGTCATCAAAACCCTTGGTGGCCAGCAGGATGTGGCGGAAGATCTCATCTTCCGGATTCAGGAAATGGACGTCACCGGTAGCAACGACCATCTTACCAAGCCGTTCACCCAGCGCCACGATCGTACGGTTATATTCCCGGATATCATCGTCACAGGTGGTGGGGTACTTCTCGCTCTCGATCATGAACCGGTTGTTGCAAACAGGCTGGATCTCCAGATAGTCATAGAACGAGGCGATCCGCTCCAGTTCGTCATCATCAGAACCGAAAACGATCTCCTGATACAGCTCGTTGGCTTCACAAGCCGAGCCGATGATGATACCCTCCCGAAGCTTCAACAGCTCCGATTTCAGGATCCGGGGCTTCTGTTTGAAGTATTTCAGATTAGAGTCGGAGATCAGGTGATACAGATTCCGAAGACCCATCTGGTTTTTCGCGAACAGGATGATATGTTGCGCATGACGACTGTCATGCCGGTGGACCATCCGCAGAGGGATCATGGCTTCATTGATATCGCCGGTCCGATGGATGCCCATCTGCTCCAGCTTTTCGAACAGCTTCATGAGGATCTGGCCACAGATCACCGCATCATCAGCCGCCCGATGATGGTTGAAGTTCCCCAGCTCGAATTCCTTGGCAACGATATCCAGCTTATACTTGCCCAGATGAGGCAAAAGGTTTTGTGCCAGGATCAGGGTGTCGATCGCCTTGAGTTCGAAAGGAAGCCCCAGCTTCTTGCAGATCCTGGTGACGAAACAGGCATCGAATCTGGCATTGTGGGCCACCAACGGACGGTCACCGATGAATTCCAGAAGCTTCGGCATCACGGTCTCGATCTTCGGTGCCCCTACCAGCATATCATCGGTGATGCCAGTGAGCTCACTGACCTCCTTGGTCAGCTTGCATCCGGGGTCGACGAAGGTAGCGAAACGATCGATCTCCACACCGCGCTTCATGATGACGGCACCGATCTCGATGATCGTATCCCGTCTTGGCATCAGCCCGGTGGTCTCCAGATCGAAAGCCACATACTCGCCGTCGAAGTCCATGTCTACATCGCCACGGACCGCCACACGGTCGTCCACATCATTGATGTAATATCCCTCACAACCGTAGAGGATCTTGATCGTCTCGTCCGTGCCTGCCACCTTGGGAGGACCTTTCCAGTCCTCAACCACATGGAGGGCATCCGTGAAAGACTGGACACAGCCATGATCGGTGATCGCGATGGCTTTATGTCCCCAGGCCGCCGCCAGTTTGATCGCGGCTTTGGTCTCAGTCAGGGCATCCATGTTGCTCATGACCGTATGCAGATGGAGCTCTACACGTTTTCCGCCCTTGGCGGTGTCTTTCCGCTTCGGCATGGAACCGGGAAGGATGGCATTGGGCTTGAGGACCATCTCATTGGTATAGTTGTCCACCATCAGTCTGCCCATGACCCGGACTACGGAACCGACCTTGATATCCTTCATGATCGGTTCGGCCTCACGCTTTTCGAGGAACCGGCTGATCCGGACGGAAGAGGTGTTGTCCGTCATATCGAACTTCACTACCACGGCGTTACGCTTTGGCAGTTCCTTGTGCTCCACCGCGAAGACACGTCCTTCTACTATCACGTTACCCATGTTCAGATCCAGATCCTTCATAGGTACCACGTTCCCAC
>JAFNXT010000261.1 GCA_017378975.1 Oscillospiraceae bacterium | reverse complement strand
TCCGCCCCTCTGCGGGACCGCTTCGGCGTGTCTTTGCGGCTGGAGCTGTACACCCCGGAGGAGCTGGCAAGGATCGTGACCCGATCCGCCACGATCCTGGGCATGCCCATCGAGCCCGAGGGCGCTTATGAGATCGCCTCCCGAAGCCGCGGCACGCCCCGTTTGGCCAACCGCTTCCTGCGTCGGGTCCGGGACTTCGCGCAGGTCATGGGTGACGGCGTGATCACCAGACAGGCCGCGGATCTGGCCCTGCAACGGCTGGAGGTGGACCATCTGGGACTGGACGCCATCGACCGCCGGATGCTCACCGCCATCATCCGGAACTATTCCGGCGGCCCTGTGGGCCTTGAGACCCTGGCCGCCACCATCGGCGAAGAGGCGGTGACGCTGGAGGATGTCTACGAGCCCTACCTGATGCAGTTGGGCTTTTTGACCCGGACGCCCCGTGGCAGATGCGTCACATCTCTGGCCTACGAACATTTGCACATCCCCTACGAAGGTCAGACAGCCTTCGATCTTGGGTGACATTGGAAAGTTGCATAAATCCGCAAAAGCGCAAAAAAATAATTTTATAAAGTATTGACGATCGACGTTACTTTGTGTATAATCGATTCCGTGGCAAAGCCACCATCTTAATAGACCTCGCGTTCTATCCGATCCACATGGTGGTAGGCTGTCACGGGGCTAATCAACCGAAGAGAGGTATCATCATGTACGAAGACAAGAATCTGGTTTGTAAAGAGTGCGGCAACACCTTCGTGTTCACCGCCGGTGAGCAGGAGTTCTACGCTGAGCGTGGCTTCCAGAACGAGCCCCAGCGCTGCAAGGCTTGCCGTGACGCTCGCAAGAACGCTACCCGTGGCCCCCGTGAGTTCTTCACCGCTACCTGCGCTCGTTGCGGCGGCGAGGCGAAGATCCCCTTCGAGCCCAAGTCCGATCGTCCCGTGTTCTGCAGCGAGTGCTTCGCTCAGATGCGTGCCAACGGCTGATCGCTGGAAACTTCAGACCGGAGCCTCTGAGCTCCGGTCTTTTCCATCCCCTCCCCTCCGGGGGGTAAGCGAAGCGCAGTCGCGGTAGTGGATGCCAGTCCGGTGGACTGGCAGAGCCGCGACCGGGTGCTTCGCAGAGCACCGGCACGGCGTGATCCGTGACTGAGGGGGTCACCGATCGACGCCCCCCATTATGGTATCCTGAAGCAAACCACGCCGCCCCCCGGCAGAAGGGAACGACTTATGGACAAAAGACACAAATGGCTCATGGCCACGCTGGCGATCTTAGGGGCCACCGCCCTGATCTGCGCTCTGGCCTTCATCCTCGGCACTCACAAAGCCGATGCGGACGCAATGATGTACCTGACCGACACCGACTGGGTCACCGTAGAACAGCACGATGACATGATCGCCTTCATCCCCGAAGAGGTCCAGGGCGGCTTCATCCTCTACCCCGAAGACCGGGTGGAGCCTGCCGCCTACGCCCCCATGCTCTCGGAGCTGGCCCACGGCAACATCCTGTGCGTGGTGGTGCGGATGCCCATGGGCTTCCCGGGCCTTGATGTGGATGCGGCAGAGGGCATCCGGGAGCGGTATCCTCAGGTAGAAAACTGGTACATCGGCGGCCACGGTGCCGGTGCGGAAGCGGCGGCGGACTATGTGTCCGGTCATACCGCCGACTTCAAGGGTCTGGTCCTGCTGGCAGGCTACTCCAAGGTGGATCTGAAATATTCCGGTCTGGAGGTCCTGACGGTCTACGGCGACAGGGATAAGATCCTGAACAAAGGCCGCTACGAGAAGGGCCTTGCCCGTCTGCCGGAGGGCTATGATGAAGACGTGCTGGAAGGCGGCAACCACGCCTACTTCGCCTCCTGCGGTGAGATGCCCGGTGACGGTGAGTCCTTCCTGTCCCCCTACGTCCAGGGCAAAGCCGCCGCTCAGGCCATCTGGGACCTGATCGTAGAGTAATGATACTGTCATCGCGAGCGAGCCCTATGGCCCTCCTCGCGATGACATTTCTTTTAGGGGATCCGATGCAAGTCTCATTGCATTTTGTCGTCCCCTGTGATATATTGGTGGAAAATGAAGGAGGTGTGGTCATGAAAAAAACGAGCCTGCCGGTGGCCCTGTGCCTGATCGCCCTGATGCTGTTCGGATGTGGACGAGAGCAGCCTGTGACCGAGCCGCCCACTACGGTCCCCGCCACGGTACCCACAACGGCTCCGACCCAGCCGACGACCCTGCCCACAGACCCCACCACAGAGCCTCCGGTGACCGAGACCACTGCCCCCACGGAGCCTGCGCCTCCCACGCTGGAGCCGGTGACCTTGCTCGAATGCACCCGTTGGCTCACCTTCCCCCAGCTTTTGAGCCTTGGGGAGGGGCAGGTAGCGACCTCCATGAACGGCTTCGACAAGGCTTCCGAGTGTTACGTCAACCAATTACAGATCCTTGATGTCTATACCGACGCTGTCCTCCACACCCTGGCCCTGCAGGGCACCAGAGAGCTGGTACCCCAGCAGTTCCCCGACGGCTGTTTCGTCACCGCCGATGCCGCCAAACTGGAGTACACCGTCTACGACCGGACCCTGACGGAGCAACAGCGTTTCACCGCCCCCTCTGTGGAGGGCGTGTTCTCTCAGGACCGGGAGACCCTCTACTATCTGGAAAGCGGCGTCCTGTACCGCATGGACACCGCCACCGGCAACCGTGGCCGGGTGGCCCTGTCCCGGGACCTCCGGTTCGAAAGTCTGGCCGGGGCCCATCCCGACCGGGACATTTTGGTGGCCCACCCCAGCCTTTCCCACTATACGGACCACGAGGGGCTGGCCGTGATCGACCTGACGGATGGCACCGTCCGGATGTTCACCGACCGGCTGAGCCACGTCTGGCTCACGGAAGACCGCTTTTACGGCATCGGCATGGATGAGACCACCTACGGCAACGATGTGTTCTCCGGCTCCCTCACCGGGGGTCCGGTGACCCGGTTGGACAGCCATCTGATCGGCGATGACCAGATGGGCTGGTCCATGCTGACCGGTTCCCACCTGCTCCAACGCCGCTTCGCCCCGGACGAGGGCGAACGGGACACGGCACTCTTCGACCTGAAAAACGGCACCCGGGCCGACCTGAAGGACTACGGCTTCACAGACTGTGCCTTCGGCTCCGTTT
>JAFNXT010000260.1 GCA_017378975.1 Oscillospiraceae bacterium | reverse complement strand
CTTTGAGAGGCGCACACCCTTCTGCAAGCTCAAGGCATAGCATCACATCCGACACCTCTTCCTTGAGCTGGTCGTAAGCCTCTTGGAAGCAGAAGGGCGTGTAGTTCCGCCCATCCCTGACCCGGCGGAGCTTCAGGGCCGCATGCGCCAGCTCCGAAGCCTCCTCTGCCAGCTGTGCCAGCAACTCCGCGTCGCAGAGCTTCGTGCGGATCGAGATGCTGAGGACCTCCCGTTGATCAGCTCTCATCGTTTCTCCTTTCCGGGACGCACAGCGTTCCCATCCTGATCCAGGTAGACCATCGCCACCCCGTCGACCACGGGGAAACCGATCGCCTCCATCTTCGCCAGCAGGAACCCGGTGCCCTCGTCACGGTACTGTCTGGCCAGTTCCCCGATCCGGTCCCGGATCCTCTTCTGACGCTCCGGGCCGAATCCGAACTCATCGTTCATTGCAACGGCGGACACGATCTGAGCCACTTGCGTTGCCTGCAAAGCGTGGGTATCCAGCACGTTCTGCCGCTTCGATCCCGTGTCCGGTGCCACGAAGAACTCACCGGAGATGGGCAGACCCAACTGCGCCATCCGCTGGGCGGCATGCGCCATGCCCACCTCGGGATCCTCGTAGAACTCATCCTCCAGCGCCCGGTACCGCTGTGCGAACCGCCCCAGCCGACCGTAGCCGATGCCCTCGCACTCATGCAGGGCCACGCTGATGATATATAGCGTGATCCTTGCGGCATAGCCCCGATTCGAGGCGATGTCCTGACTCATCTGCATCTTCAACCGCTGGGCATAGGGGATATCCGACCGGCCCATGATCGACCGCCGGTGATGCTTGCGTTTAGCCATGGTCATCCTCCGCAGGCTGTTTGAGCCATTCCAATATTGATTTTTGCGTGTTTGGATAATCACTTTCAATACCTTGGTGCTTTGCTTCAGTTTCAAGCCTCCAAGTCATCAATTCCCAAGCCAACTCCTCATCGCTCATCGCCCGGATGCGGTCTGCGTTGGTCTGTGGCTTCTTTTCTTCTCTGTCCTCATATTCAGCCAACTTATCAACGATCTTGTCCAATTCTTCACAATCAGTACATTCACCGCTACAGCCAAATTGTTCAGAGCACTTCATATAGTGACCTTTTCCACCATAATGCGGTAGTGTTAATCTTCCCATAATCATTCTCCCTTCGGCGGTTGTGGCATTTCACACCAATGTGATACAGGGTGAACATCGCCCAATGCGGGAAAGAAAAACGCATTACCAACGGTATAGCACTCTCTCACAGGCGGAAACTCTCCTGCGTCCGTCATATATCCCAAAACGCTCACAAAGTTCTGCGGAAGTCTTTCACTAACCGAAGTCCACTCCTGCACCGTTACGCCGTTGGCGATAAGATTGTCTGTGATATGATCGGACATATTTACATCGCTTTCCCAACTGTGGATTGCTTCTTTTACAAATCGCCACAACTTTTTCCGAATATCCACAGCCATCACTCCCTCCTCACGACCACGCCGCACACTCGGCAGATATACCAGCTCATCCCACCGCTGGAGGCGATCCGCTTCCCCCACCGATGCCGGGTCAGGGCGGCGCATAGCTTATGTAGCAGCATCCCGATCCCTCCAACTCACGTAAAGTTTGTCTCCCCGGCGATGACGCTCCGCCCGGACCGCCTCATGGAACTGCATCCAGCCCGGCTCATCGATCTTCGGGTCCCCATATCCGCCCTCCCATCGGGCCTCGGTGATGTCCTGATCCAAGCACCACAGCGTCTTACTGTTCAGATGCGGTATCAGGGGCGTGATGAAGTCGATGACGAGTCCGGGCATATAAGTCCGCCGCCCGATCGCATATCTCACCGCACAGTTGAGGACCGCACCGAACTCATCATCCGCCGGGTTGATCGTGGGGGTCTTCTTTTGTTCTCCCATCAGCCATCCCCCTCTCTGCTGATTCTCTCGTACTCGATTACCCAGACCCACGGGTTGGCATCCCAGCCGTAGGTGGGCAGATCGGCGGGCTTGATGGTGCTGTTCCACAGGTTTGCAAAGCGGGTTACTGCCTTTTCGCAGTAGGGGCAGTCTATTTCCATGAACCCCAGAGTTGCGGGGTGTAATGCACCCACAAGTCCCTCGCCCTTGCATTCGGGGCAATATACAGGATCCATCGGCCATTCGTCGGGTACGCCCTCTTTGATGGCATCCGCCTCGGTGATGTTTTGTAGCTGATTCACGCTCACGCACTTCACCCGAAGAAAAACACGGGCGGCCTCTTTGGGCATATGGATAGAGGGGTTCCATTTATCCCATGCACAAGGCGGCAAATCGTCCGCTTTGAAGAGATACTTCTTGGGATCGGCTCCGTTTGCTATCTCCGTCTGGCTTGGGTGTGCCCATGTCTCCCGGACATACAGAATATCGCCAGCACAGAAGGGCGGCTCCCAGCGGTGGGCAATTCCACTCCCCTCGCGGCTGTATTCCGGATCGTGACCGCACGTGCGGCAGCGGAGCCGGTTCTTTTCTGCCGAAAGAAAGAAGTCTCCATCATGTGCATCAAATGCCTTGTTCGGACCATAGCAGACGGGCTGCGGTTTCACCAGCCGCCGGGTTGCGGTCTTCCTGCCGTCCAGGATGGCCCGCACCATTTCGGTGTTGAATAATATCGGTCTCATAGCCATCAGCCCACCTCCTTCGGCGGCTCCGGCAGGGGCATCCAATGGGTGACTGTGCTCTTCCATGTTGCAAGATCTTTGCCCCAAACAAGCGCGTCTTCGCGCTGGATCGTGATGCATTCAATCCCAGTAGCGCATCCCCTGCCGAGTAAGCCCATCCTACAGGTGATCACGTCCACATAAGGTGTCGGCAACCGTTCCCCCACAGGGATCCACCGCCGCTCCTCCCGGAGCTTCGCCAGCACCTGTGCCTCGGCCACTTCAAAGTCCTGCAGCCGGTCGTGCCGGTAGCGCTCCTCCTTCAGCTCCGCCTCCAGCTCCGCGATCCGGCCCTGCTGGGCTTCCAGCGTATCCGCCGCATTCCGCATGATGGCACAGCCTCGGGTGCCACATCTATGCTCATGCCCACAGCCGAAGCACCGATGGTTATCGATCATGATCCGCCGAAGCTCCTTGATGGTGCTCTCAATCTTCATATCGTGCCTCCTGACATCCGTTTTTTTCTGCGTTCCAACAGCTCAAAGTTCTGCTGACGGATCCGCTTCTGCTCCTTTTGAGGAAGCATATCGAATTCAAAGCTGGCGATCTCCCGCTCCAGCCCAATGATATACTCCTGAAGGATATCCGCCGCATGCTCCTCCGGGGAACGGACGCTCTTCATCTGCTCTTTGTTCTCCAGAAAGTCCACGATCTGGTCGAACTCTGTTTCCGTGATCATGCCGAAACCGTAGGCCTCCTGAGCATCGTTGAAGGTCTTGTACTCTCCCAGCGCCTCCAACCGTGCCTCTCTCTCAGCCTTCTTCTTTTCGCCGGCGGCCCTTGCCAAAGCCAAAGGATGCTCCAGCCGCTTGACCACCAGTTTACGGGCCCTGATCTCCTGACGTAGTGCTGTGCGCTGTTGTTTCTCGTGCTCTGTCATTTCTCGCACCTCCCGATCAGGTAATCGAGGCAGTTCCGGACCTCGATCAGGTCCTCCTTGTCCTGCCACTTCCATAGGGCCGTCACGACTTGGGCCGTCATCACGGCCTCCATGCCCTTCAGGTGCGAGGTCATCAGTTCCAACGCGTGGATCAGGACCTTCGCATCCTCCTCTTCCGGGTCCACCTTCTCTGCCTCAGAGGAGGAGCTGTCGCCAAAGGCGACTGAGGGGTCTGCTCCAACAGCCTCCGCCCCATCCATCGCCGTCGTATCGTCCTGAGGAGGCTCCTCCGGAGACGACGTGAGGACCCGTTCCTTCCCGTCCATCTCCCAGACCCTGGTCCTCACCGCCCGTACCGCCGTGGTGCTCACGCCATAGGCCGCGGCGATCTCCTTGTCCGACTTGCCGTCCAGCCACATCTGCCGCCCGGCCTCCTTGTCCCATTTGCTCTGAAAAGCCATAGCATACTCCTTTTTCGTTATTTTTTTATTACACCCAGCGCCAGCCGGGCATCCACGCAGCTTATCTGCCCGTTCCCAGTAGAGGCAGTAGGTCTCCTGATGGCTCCTCCCGACTTGCCCGGCAAGGTAGTAACACCCCTTGCAGTGATCATCGCACACCATCGCCGTCCACCTCCTTCAAGATCCGCTCCACCGGACACCTCTCACACCGCGCGTCCAGCGCCTCCTGCCCCTCCACGAACGGCCAATGGCAGAGGCCGCAGACCTCCTCCATGATGGCCTCGATCTTTTCCTCGTTCATTTGAGT
>JAFNXT010000026.1 GCA_017378975.1 Oscillospiraceae bacterium | reverse complement strand
CCTCTCGTCAATAGATATCTCCATTATAGGGGACAAAACAGATTTTGTAAAGCCCGACCGCTCCTCCGCCGCTCAACGCCCTCAACGCAAGGCCACGTAGGGCGGGGGCATGCCTCCCATATCCAGCAAAGACCCGGTCCCTCATCCGAGGGACCGGGTTTTCGAATATCACAGCAAAATGCCCGCGAAGCACTGGACTGCCAGATACAGTCCCAGTGCCGTCAGCACCGGCGCGGCCTTGGCCGCAGGGCCTGTAGCCAGCCGGTCCTGGGCCCAGGTGAACAGCCAAACGGTCACCACAGCGAGGATGCCGCCGACCACCGCCAGCCACAGGGCATCCGCCCACACCGCCAGCCCTGCCATCACCGGCAGGAGACCGAAGGTGACCGCGGACAGCAGGCCCACGCACACATAGCACCGCTTACCGCCCTTGCTCAGATAGTGGTCACCCAGCAGGGCCACCAGGATCAGCGCCGCCATGTTGGGGATGTCCAGCTTAGGCAGGACGATCGCGGGGCTGAAGGTCCGCAGGAGCACACACACCAGAAGGGCGATGCCCACCACAGCCGCCAGCAACGTTTCAAACAGGAAGTTCTTTTCTTTCATGGCTCAACCTCCCCAGGATGTAGCGCCGGAATCCACGTCCGCGCCGGTGACGTAGGCCACCGCAGAGGTGACACAACGGGCCACGGCCTTGGAGGTGACGGTGGCACCGGTGATGGCATCCACGCCCTCACCCACCGTCAGGCTCCCGTCAGAACGCAGGAACTGGGCAAGGAGATCGGCATCGGTCAACGCCGTCTGACCCAGCCCCATGGTCTCGTGCATTTCCCGGATCTGGATACCGGTGACGGTGCCCTCATTGCTGACACCGATCCAGATCCGGATATCGTCGGCATAGCCCCGGGTCTGGGTCTCCACCACGAAGCCGCTTTCGCCCTTATGGACGGACAGGATGTTCTCATCCTCTCCGGTATAGGGCTCCACCGTGAAGCTCTCACTGCCGGGGAGCAGGGTCTTCATGGTCTTCAAATGCTCCTGACGGGCATTGTCCACGGCGATGCTCCGCAGACCGAAGGAAGCGCCCAGCAGGACCAAAGCCGCCACCGCGATGGCGATCACAGGGATCAAAAGCTTTTTCATGCGGTCTTCCCTCCCTTCCCGGTGCCGAACCGCCGGGGGGCGGTATACCGGTCGATCGCCCAGACGAGGGCGTTCATCAGCAGGATCGCGTAGGTCACGCCCTCCGGGAAGATACCGAAGTAGCGGAAGATCACCGTCAGCACACCACAGCCCACGCCGTAGATCCACTGGCCCATGGCGGTGACGGGAGAGGTGGCGTAGTCGGTGGCCATGAAGATGGCGCCCAGCATGACACCGCCGCTCAGCAGAGAATAGAGCATCCACTGCACCGGGGCATCGGTCTTATAGAACACCAGCGTCACGATCGCCACGGTGCCAAGATACGCCACGGGGACCCGGGGAGAGATCACCTTCCGGATCACGAGATAAGCGCCGCCCAGCAGGAGCGCCAGCGCCGACAGCTCACCGATGGAGCCGGGGCAACGCCCAAGGAACATATCCAGCACAGACTCCTCCGGCAGAGCAGGCATGACCATGTGATGCAGCGGGGTAGCAGAGCTGACGCCGTCCACGCCCACATACCGGGTCAGACCCACAGGGAAAACGAGCATCATGAAGGCTCTTGCCGCCAGCGCGGGGTTGAAGATGTTCTGACCCAGACCGCCGCACAGGGCCTTGATCACCACGATGGCGAACACGCCACCCACGATCGCCAGCCAGTAGGGCACGGTATGGGGCAGGGTCAGAGCCAACAGCAGGCCCGTGACCACGGCGGAACCGTCGATGATGGTGTTCCGGGTCCGGGTCAGGAGGCTGTACAGCCACTCCGAAGCCACGGTGGTGCCCACACAGATCAGGGTCACCCACAGGGCCCGAAGCCCCAACTGCCATACGCCCACCATGAGCGCCGGCATCAGAGCGATCACCACGTCCATCATGAGCCGGCTGGTCCGGAAATCTCCCCGGATGTGGGGAGAAGAAGCTACCGTCAGTTTCATTTTGCGCTCGCCTCCCTCAACATCGCCTTGCCCTTGCGGAAGACCTCCACCAAAGGCAGTTTACCGGGGCAGGTGAAAGCACAACTTCCGCACTCCATGCAGTCGAGCAGGTTCAGACGCTTCAGGTCCTCCACCCGGCCCGCGTTGGTGGCCCGGTACATATACAGCGGCTGGAGCCGCATGGGGCAGACCCCCACGCACTTGCCGCACCGCAGACACACGGGGTTCTCCGCCGCGCCGTTGCGGTCCTTCAAAAGACACAGGATCGAGTTGGTGGCCTTGATCACCGGCACCGCCAGATCCTTCTGAGCGAAGCCCATCATGGGACCGCCGCTGATCACACGCTCGGTCTTATCGTTCAGGCCACCGGCGGCCTCCACCAGATCGTGGAAGGGAGTACCGATCCGAACGATGAAATTCTGGGGCTTGGCGATCGCCTCGCCGGAGATCGTCACGATCCTCTGGGTCAGCGGGAGCCCCAGCCGCACCGCCCGATAGATGGCAGCGAAGGTGGACACGTTGAACACCGCACAGCCCACGCTCGCCGGCAGCTTGCCGGGCAGGACCTCACGGCCCGTGACGGACTGGACCAACTGCTTCTCCGCGCCCTGAGGGTAACGGGTGGGCAGGACCTTGATCTCGATCTGGGGATAGTCCTTCTGAAGCCCCTCCAGCTTCCGGATCGCCTCCTGCTTGTTGTCCTCCACCGCCAGCACGGTCCGCTGGGGACCAAGGACCTTGCTCAGGATGGTCATACCCTCCAGCACATGCTGGGGGTCTGTCCGCAGGAGACTGTCGTCCGCCGTGATGTAGGGCTCGCACTCACAGGCGTTGGCGATCAGGGTATCCACGTTGCCCATGGAGGACAGGGCCTTGACGTTACCGGGGAAGGCCGCGCCGCCCATGCCCACGATGCCGGCCTCCCGGATCGCGTGGAGGATCTGGTCGTTGTCCATGGCCTCCAGCGGCGCGTCGTTCTTCTCACCGGGAAGGGTGGTATCCTTCCCGTCGTTACGGATCACAACAGCCATCACGTCCCGACCGCTGGTATGGGGCCGGGGCTCGATCGCCACCACGGTACCGGACACGGAAGCGTGGACGGGGACGCACAGGCCCTCGCCGTCACCGATCTTCTGTCCCCGTGCCACCGTGTCCCCCACCTTCACCAGCGGGGTACAGGGCGCGCCGATGTGCTGCTGCATGGGGATCACCACCTGCTCCGGACTGATCTGCCGGAAATCGGTGCTGGTGGTGGACATCTCCTTGTTATACTTGGGATGGATGCCGCCAAAAAACAGCTTGTTCATCATTTCACCTTCTCATGTTCTTAAGTCCTCCCGGAAGCCGGGAGTCATGTGTTCCCGCCCCGCGGCATCGACCCACAGAGCTTCCGCGTCCACCCGTGCCAGCAGGTCCTCTCCCTCCGCCAAGGGCAGGAGGAACAGGGCCGTGGAAAGAGCGTCCGCCAGAGCGGAATCTTCGCAGACCACCGTCACCGACCGCCACAGCCCGGCAGGCATCCGGGTATCGGGATCGATCAGGTGGTGATATTTCTTCCCATCCACCGTGTAGGTCCGCTGGTAATCACCGCTGGTGACCACCGAACCGCCGGTGACGTAGATGGTGTGGAGGTTCTGACTGCTGTCCTCCGGATCCTGGATGCCGATCACCCACGGCGTACCGTCGGACCGCTTGGGGCCCGTGGCGCAGACATTGCCGCCCACGCTGATCAGGAACCCCTCCGGGGCATTTTCCGCCGCGCGCTGGGTGGCCCAGCCCTTGGCGATGGCACCCACATCGAAGGACGCCGCCGGGTCCGTGATCTCCACCGTGGAAGCCACGGGATCGATCTCCACCCGGTCGAAGCCCCGATGCTCCGCCGCCGCTTCCAGTTCTTCCATATCCGGAAGCTCGGCATCCATGGGGTCCCGGATCCCATCGGACCGGGCCTCATGCCACAGCCGCAGGACCGCCCCCATGGTCACGTCCACCCGTCCGCCGGTGAGCTCATGATAGGCCTTGCAGTCGGTCAGGAGCCGGATGATCGGCTCTTCCACTTCCACAGGCCCCTTCCCTGCCATGTCGTTGACGACCTTCAGGTTCACGATGCCCTCGTACGCTTCGTAGATGTCGAAAAGCCGATGATACGCCAAAAGATCGTCATGGATCTTCTGGGCCTCAGCCCGGAACGCCTCTTCAGACGCACCGGGGCCAAGGATCGTGGTCACCGTATCGAACAGGTCCAGAAAGGTAGCGGTATACTGCTTGGTCTCCGGCTCCGCCACGGCGGCACAGCCGCTCAACAGAAGACACAGCGCCAGCAGCAGACAAAAGATCTTTCGCATCAACCGAAGGCCTTGGCGATCAGCGCCTGGAAGCCGCCGATGGCGATGGTGACGGAGCTGGACAGATCGGAGCCGTCCGCGGGCTTGGTGGACTCTTCCACGGCGATGCCGGCCACCTCAGCGGCAGTCTTGCCGGTGACGTAGGAGGCGAAGGAAGCCGCCTGCTCGTTCCACTCGGCGATCGCGCCGCCCCAGGCCATCATGCCGTAGTCAGCGCCCAGCTCGTTCTTGGTACGGATGGGCTGGGTCAGGTCGGTGGTGATGGTGCCGGTGGTATCGAAGGCGATCTTGGCCTGGACAGAGTCGATGATGCAGGAGGTGATCTTGCCCTCGGCATCGGAAGTCACCACGGCGATGTCAGCGTCCAGCTGGACGTTACCGGCGGCATCGGCAGTGGCAGGGGTGCTGGAAGCCACGGAGTTCTTGGTCACGAGCTTCAGGCTGTCGCCAGTCTGGGCACCCAGATGCTGCGCGTTCTCCACGGCGGTCTGGATGCCGGCCACGAAGCCGCCCAGATAGATGGTAGCGGAGCTGGCCAGGTCAGAGCCCTCAGGGGCCTTGCCGCTGGCATCCACAGCGCCGTTCTTCAGCTCCTCCAGCGTCTTGCCCTCGGCGAACCGGCACAGAGCCGCCACCTGAGCGTCCCACTCAGCGATCGCGCCGCCCCAGGCCACCATGCCGTAGGCTTCGCCCAGCTCGTTCTTGGTGGCCACGGGAGCCGTCACATCGGACACGATCGCGCCGGTGCCGTCGATCTTCACGGTGGCAGGCACGCTGTCGATCTGGCAGGAGCGGATCACACCGGCCTCATCCACAGTCACCGCCACGATGGTGACATCATACTTCACTTCGCCCTCTTTACCGTCAGCGGCAGAGGTGCTGTCAGCCACAGTGGTGGTGACGGACAGGCCGGTCTTCAGCGCGCCTTCACCGGCAGGCTCGGTGGGCTTGGGATCGGTGGCAGCCGTGCCGCCGGTGGGACAGGTGCAGTCGCCCACCACCACGGTGGTGCCCACGCACCCGGACAATACGGTCATGACCATCATCATAGCCAGGACCAGCGCAAGGATCTTCTTCATGTTTCGTTCCTCCTGAAAATACGTTCTATCCGATCATCCCCAAGGGGATGGTATCGACCACATTTTAGGCTGTAGGGCGGGGGATGACCCGTTCCATCGCCCGCAGGACCCCGGCGGAGCATCCGCCGGTGAGCAGTCCCGTGACGATCGCCATGAGCAACAGCCACGGCAGATACGCCCCCACATATACCGACTGCATGAGCCCCATGGCCGCCAGGATCTGGCCCACGTTATGGGCCGCCGCCCCAAGGACGCTGACACCGTAAACAGAGAACCACCCGGTCCGCCGGACCAAGGCCATGACCGCCAGCGCCAGTATCCCTCCCAGCAGTGAGAACAGGAGCCCCGTGATCCCGCCGCCGAACATGGCACCCAGTAGACACCGGGGCACCAAAACAGCAAAGGCCTGCCGGGTCCCGAACAGATACAGCGCCACCAATGTCACGATATTGGCAAGCCCCAGCTTGATCCCCGGCAGAGGGATCACCAACTGCAAAGGGATGAAACGCTCCGTATAGGACAGGGCCAGCGCCAACGCGATCAGAACGGCGCCCAGCGCCAGCTTCTTCGTCTTCGTCATCAGCCCACCACCATATCCACGTCGCCGGTGGCTTCCACCACCCGGACCTCCACGCCGTTGGGCAGACACACGATGCTCCGCCCGGCCACTTCGATCCAGCCACAGCCCACGCAGTCCTCACCGGGACAGTCAGAGGCCGTCACAGCCACCTTCCCGTCACGGACGGTGACGGTGTTCTCATAAGCACCGCCCACCCGGACCTGCTGATCCTTCTGGAGGGACAGGGTCTGGATCAGACGGCCGTCCTGATAGATCTGCACCTGCCCACCGGGCGTTTTCCCCGGCAGGAACAAAAGCGCCACCAGCACCGCCATGACCACCACCAGAGCGATGGCAAGGATATCCGTTTTCCTGAAAACCACAGCCCTTCCGCTCCCTCCGGTCGTTTGCCGTTATTATATACGAGGTGTATTTTCTTGTAAAGAGGGCATCTGTTGGAAATCATGACGCCCCCCTTCCCAGACCGCCCCTGGATCTGTGATATATATATAAGAGAAAAGGAGGTAACGCTATGGAACGAACAGCCTTCACCCGTATCGACACGCCCCCCGCCCCTCCGGCTCCGTTGCGCCCCTTCCGCCAGATGGCCGGGAAGCTGGTGGTCATGGACACCGATCTGGAAGAGCCCGGATCGATGATCCTCCGGCTGGCGGCAGAAGAGCAGACCCATGACCCCGGGAGCTTCTCCGGCGAACGCCCCTGCGTGTTCTTCCGGCTCCCCTACACGCCCCCCTGTGAGAACTTCACCGACCTGCGCCGCCTGATCCTGCAGGTCCGGGACGCCACAGGCCTCCGGGCTGATTTCCACGGCATCGTGGCGATCGACGCCACCGAGTGGATCGGTCACGAGCAGGAGGAATATTTCACCGTGATCCTGAAGTACCTCTATGACCATCTGGACCTGTGGCGGCCCGTGATGGTACTGTCGGGATGCACAGCCCCCGCCCTCCGGCGGTTCCTGACCCATTGTGCCAAGTACATCACCCCCCGTCCCTTCCGCCTGCACCTGTTCCGGGATCCCGATATGCTGGAGCAGACGGTGGTGGACCTTCTGACCGCCCGTGGACACACCATGGACCCGGAGGGCCTTCGCCTGCTGACCGGCACGCTGGCCCGTCAGGAATTGGCCCCGGTCCGCAGTCTGGACCTGCTCCACCGGACGGTGGACGAACTGCTGGAGAACGAAGGGCTGAGCCCTCACATCAGCCACCGGCAGGTCCTGGACCACCTGGACCGCCCTGACCACACCTTGACCATGCTTCTGGGAAGCGCCCCCCATTACGGAAAGGAGTACGCAGGATGAGGAAACGCCCTTACAGCTACGAAGCCGACTGGCGACGCTACGCCTTCCCTCCCCAGACCGGTGGCTTCGCCACCAAAGAAGAGCTGGAAGAGCGCTACACCCCCGTGGAGCTGACCCCGGGGGTCCGGCTGGCCGCCGGCGGTCTTCCGGTGTGCTCTGACGGCGTGAGCGCCGTGATCAACACCGAGAGCGAACACACCCTGATCTTCGGCGGCACCGCCAGTAAGAAGACCCGAACGCTGATCGTCCCTCTGATCCAGATCCTGAGCCACGCGCGGGAGTCCATGATCATCATGGACATCAAAGGCGAGTTGTCGGGCGGCACCAGCTTCCCTCAGATCCAGGGCTCTCTGGAGGCCAACGGCTACCGCACCCTGTACTTCGACCTGCGGGACATGAGCGGCGACGGATACAACATCCTGCTGGAGCCCTACCGTCTCTACTGTCAGGGCCATAAGGACGAGGCCCTGCGGATCTGCAATGACATCGTGGAAGCGCTGGCCAGCATCTATAAGGGCTCCAAGGCCGACCCCTTCTGGGAGCAGACCGCCCGGCAGTATCTGATCGCCGTCATGATCCTCATGTTCGAGCTGTGTAACGATGAACGGAAGATCAACCTCCTGACCCTCGCCTCCTATACCGACTGGGCAAGCTGTGAGAAGATGCGTCAGGTGGCAGCCACTCTGACGGCGGAGAACAACATCATGACCATGCTCCGCAGTGTGATCTCCGAGCCCGACAAGACCCTCATGAGCACCGTGGCCACCGCCAACAGTATGCTCACCCACTTCCTGACCAACGAAAAGCTCCTGCGGATGCTCAGCAACAGCACCTTCGACCTCCACGACATCAGCCGGGAGCCCACGGCCCTGTTCATCATCCTCCCCGACGAGGTGGACACCTACGCCCCCATCGCCGGGCTCATGCTCCAACAGATCGCCGCCACGCTGGTCCAGGACGCTTCCCGATACGGCGGTGCTTTGCCCCTTCGGGTGGATCTGCTGTGTGACGAGTTCTGTAATTACCACATCCCCGGCATGAGCCGGTCCATCTCCGCCCACCGGTCCAGAAACATCCGTTGGTATCTGGTGTGCCAGAGCCAGAAGCAGTTGGAGGCCTGCTATCCCACCGACGCGGCCACGATCATGGCCAACTGCGCCAATGTCTACTTCCTGAACTCCCCGGAGCTGTCCCTGCTGGAATACCTGTCCCGCCGGGCAGGCACCACCACCGTCACCCCCGACGGTACCCCCAAGCCGATCCTCAGCGTGGCAGACCTGCAGGGGCTGAAAAAGGGCTGGACCCACACGGACGTGTATTTCACCTCCGGTGCCACCCATTATGTGTCCGCCATGCCGGACATCGACCAGTATCCCTTCGTATCCCGGTACACCCGGCAAATGCCGCCGCCCACCCATGAGTTCCCCGCGCCGCCGGTCTACAACGCCGCCGCCATGAGCCGTGACACCACCACCCTGTCCATGGTCATGGAAGCCAAACGAAAGGGCCGGACCCTCACCGAGCTCCAGCTCCAGCTGGTCAACAGATATGCCCATTTGTTCAAAGCCGTATAAGGAGGTACCATCTATGCCTGTCGTTGTAAGGACCGATCGCCACGGAAGACAGCTTCTGGACATCAAGTCCGTCCTCTTCACTCAGGAGCGCCTGATCACGCTGGACGGACCGATCACCGACGAGTCCGCCTCGGAGATCGTCCAGCAGCTTTTGTACCTGTCCACCGTCAGCGATGACGATATCACGCTCCTGATCGACTCCCCCGGCGGCAGCGTCACCGCAGGCCTTGCGATCTACGATACGATCTGCGGTCTGGGGGTGGACGTGTCCACCGTGTGCCTTGGCATGGCCGCCTCCATGGGCGCCTTCCTGCTGGCCGCCGGTACCAAGGGCAAACGCTACGCCATGCCCCACAGCGAGGTCATGATCCATCAGGTCATGGGCGGCGCACAGGGACAGGCGGTGGATGTCCAGATCGCCGCCCACCGCATCGGCCGCATGAAGGACGACCTGAACGCCATGCTCTCCCGGTTCACCGGCCAACCTCTGGACCGGATCGCCCACGACACCGACCGGGACTACTTCATGACCGCCGAAGAGGCCGTGACCTACGGCATGGTAGACGCGATCATCAGCACCATCCTGCCGTCCCGCAGATGACGATCCTCGGCCGTACATATATCAACGCGATCGTAGGGCGGGGGCTTGCCCCCGCCGCAGTGTGTCGAAAAACCATGTCAT
>JAFNXT010000259.1 GCA_017378975.1 Oscillospiraceae bacterium | reverse complement strand
CCGAAGAGGCCCCGGATCCCCCTCCGGGGGGAGCTGTCGCCGCAGGCGACTGAGGGGGTGTCCCCCCATCCCGAGATCCACCGCCAGTTCTGTCATTCCTCTCCTCCTGTTCCCTTCCAGCAAAACAGCCCCACCGTATCCCGGCAGGGCTGTGCTATCATCGATCAACGGCGATCCACCGCCGACCTCTTTTCCTCTGACTACCTCATCCGATATCGCATCATCCTATGATAGTCTCTCGCAGCAAGTCTACGGTCATCCTCATACGCCTTTTGGAGCATCATGTCGAAATACGTATCGATAAACTCTCCTGCCGCTTCCGTTGTGATCATACATCTGCAAGCCAACTCCTCCACAGCCGGTTCCCGACAAGGAACATGGCGGAGGAACAGCTCCTCCAGATCCACCTTTTGAGATATCATCTCATGCTCTTTCTGATCCAACGGCGGATATGCCACGATGAACGGGACGTTCTCCGGCGAAAGCATCCGGATCACGAAAAAAACTTGATAATAGAACCGACATCGATCCGTATTGAACAATGGGATCTCATACTGGAACGGCCGCCCATCCTTCCTCCAGTGGAATCGAAGCTGTCCTTTGCCCCCGTCCCACCGGGTATAGACTGCCCCCTCCAGCTGATCATAGGCGATCTGCTTGGTCTCCATACGCAGTAACTTCTTGTGCCTGACCTGGACCACGTCTTTTTTTATCTCGATGTGATACCCCTGTCCCACATAAAAGTCCCGGTACGGCACATCATACACATCCCATTCCCGGTCCTCCTGCGGCAATGGAGCTTCGACCAACTTCGCCCCACAAAACGCGCAGCTAGCCCCCTCCAGCTTCGTACCGCCACAATGAGGGCAAGCCATCCCCACAGACCAGACCGCCTCTTCCTTCTCCGGCACCGCCGTCCCACAATGCGGACAAAACCGGAACGTCCCAACATCCTCGCCACATTTCACACAAAACACAGCCGATCACGCTCCTTCTGCCCCCATTCTAACCCATCGGGAATCAAAACGCAAGCACCGCTTCCGTCTTCTCACCACCCCCGTGGCACCGACCTTTATACAAAACCCCCACCAGACAGCTCTGGTGGGGGATATCTCTATGGATCATCAACGCCTTTACTGGAACCTGATCATCACCAAATCCCGGGCCGCCAGCCTTGGATCCTCTTCATAACACCGGATCTGACGAGCTTCAAAGGCAGGGACCACCAGCTTCTGTCCCTCCTTCGCAGGGATCGCATATTCCATGATCAACTGTTTGACCGCACGTATCCGACTAGCGCCAAAGCGCAGGAACAAATCATCCCAATCAATGACACCATATTTTCGGCTCAGCTCTTTTTCGTCCACAGCAGGAACGTCGAAAAACACACCGATCGGATGCTGGACCAGACATCTTATCACATACGGAATGATACAGTACCAATTCAGCTTTCTCCAAGTCGATATCCCAAATTCCGCTGTTTGCTGTCCTTCTCCTGCATCCCAGACTAGGACCACCCGTCCTCTTGTATGATCCACACGGGAAAACTTCACTGCCTGCACGGTGTCATACGGTACGATATGCATTTTTGCTGACCAAAATCCTCCGGCACAGATCTCTATTCGATTCTTAGTCAAACGGATCCCCCGCCCGAAATCTCCATAATCTCCATAAAGTTTTTCGAGCGGAACGGGCTCCTCCCCGGTCACTTCCTCAGACGGCCCCTCTGCCAGTTGTGTCCCACAAAAAGTGCATTTACCGTCCTCCACCTGAGACGCCCCGCAATTGGGACAGGGCATCCCCACGGACCAAGCCTCCGGCTCCTGCTCCGGCACCGCCGTCCCACAATGCGGACAAAACCGGAACGTCCCAACATCCTTGCCACATTTCACACAAAACACAGCAGATCACGCTCCTTCTGCCCCCATTCTAACCCATCGGGAATCAAAACGCAAGCACCGCTGTCCACTTTATGCGGCCTCGCCCCAACGAAGTCCCATAAAACCGACACCCACCTCCGCCGGGTCGGAAAGGGAACGGCGATACCTCCCCTCCAAAACGACCACTCCCCCGTGGGGCGGCAGGAGAGGCCACCCCGAAGAGGCCCCGGCTCCCCCTCCGGGGGAGCTGTCGCCGCAGGCGACTGAGGGGGTGTCCCCCCATCCCGAGATCCACTGTCAATTGTCCATTGTCAACTTCCGTCTCGCCCGCTCCGCTTCCGCATCCTCCACCGCCCGGTCCACCTGTGCCCGGACACAAGCCTTGGCCCCAGCCTCCAGCACCGGCCGCACCGCCGTCATCAGGTTCACGATCACCCGCTCACCGTTCCCGGCCACCGCCAGCAGATTCACGCCTCCCAGTACCGCATCCAGATCGTTGCCCTCACCGAACACCCAGCCCAGGATGTCTTTCAGCTTCCGGTCCGCCTCCACCATGAGCCGAAGCACCCCGGCCCCATCCAGCGCCTGCTGTCCGGCCGCCACCAGCTCCGTCTCCACGGTCCGGATCTTCTCCGCCGCCTCCAGGAACCGGCCATACAGGTTCATGTCCCCCGGATTGAACCGTAGCACACCGCCCCCATTGACCTGAAACTCCCTCACACCGTCATCGAATACGAACTTTTCCATAAAACCCTCCAAACGTCATCCAAGATCCGGCACGCCCGTAGGGCGGGGGCTTGCCCCCGCCGCCACGCTCCCGCTCCGGTCAGTCCGTGACAAACGTACGCTTGCTCACATCGAAGCTGCCCTTCTCCTTCACGCCGGTGTAATGCACCGTGAAGGGGATCTGGTAACCCGTGGTATCACCGCCATAGCTGGTGACCTCGATGTACACCTCTTCCTTCACCGCGGGATACACCGTGCCCTCCACGGCATCCCACAGCTTCACCTCCACCACATCGGCCTTCAGTGCGTCCAGCACCAGATCACCGTCGATGATGCTCTGGAGCCGCTGGAACAGACCGGACCCGACCTCCGCGTAGTAAGGCTCCACCTTGGCGCTCTTCTCATAGCTGGAGATGATCACAGAGGTCTGCCCAAGGATATTTTTCTTCTTGTCCACCTGCGCGGACATCTCCGGAGAATATTCCTCCAGATCCCTGCCCAGCCGTTCATAGACCGCCACCTCACCGTCCACCGCCGTGTTGATGAAATGGGCCAAATATTTTCTTTCGATCTTCGCCATCAACTCACCTCATATCCCTTTTTGAATTCAAAGGACAGCTCCACCGCATAAGCCGCCGTCCCTTCCACATCTGCCTTTTCCAAACGTCCTTCCTGCGCCCGGACCACCTGCTCCTGCCCGAATCCCGGTGCCAGTCCCAGCAGATCCTGCTCCCGCACCCACTCCTGGAACCCCAGCACCCATTGGGCATTGTCCAAAGCATCCCGGTCATCCCCTCTGGGAAGGACGAACCAAACCGCAAACTCATACCGGACCACCACCGTCACGTTCCCCAGGATATCCTCCCTCCGGGAGACCTCCGTCACGCCCTCCGGCGCCAACCGCCCATCCCCCGGCCGTCCCGGATGATAGTCCACCCAGATCTTCTCCAACAGCTCCGCCCCGGGATACCCCAGCACCCACTGCCGTACCTTCTCCAATTCCAACCTGAATACCCCCATAAACACCCTGTCACCGAAAGCCCCCTCCCCCCGTAGGGCGGCTGGCTGTCCTTCGCCGTCGCCGCCCCACGGGCGGCGAACTCGCCCCCCTCATTCATGAGGGGGGTGCCCCAAGCAAAGCGCCGGGGCAGGGGGAGCCCGTCCCCCCTCAACTCACCGCATCTGCGCCAGATTCGACACCCTCAGCAGCTTCCCCGCCGCCTCCGTATGTACGATCCTGCCCTGCCAACGCTTCACATCCACGTGGCTCACCACCGCCAGCCCGGGCACCAGCGCCGGCACGAACCTGCGCCAGGCCTCCCGACCCTCTACCACAGGCCCTTCTCCGGCGATCACCTTGTCACC
Organism: Oscillospiraceae bacterium; assembly: GCA_017378975.1. Taxonomy (GTDB): domain Bacteria; phylum Bacillota; class Clostridia; order Oscillospirales; family Oscillospiraceae; genus Faecousia. The sequence continues at coordinate 1,782 of JAFNXT010000259.1, read as the reverse complement.
GACCTCCACCGCCTGAAGCTCCCCGGGGATCACCAGCAGGAACGAGGTACCGCCCCGTTCCCCCTCCCGTTCCAAGCTCCGGGACCTCCGGGTCTCGAAAAACGCCCGGTCATAGACCGTCCGGGAGATCTCGTCCCCCTCCCTGTGATACACCGTCACCTTCCGGTCACACAGCCCATAGTCCACCGGACACCTCAACATCCCGACACCCCCCGATAAATGTCCACATACAGCCCGGCGCACCGCATCAGCTCCCGCTCCCGGTCCCCGGGCCGTACCTGTCCATAGCGGACCGACACCGAGCCGATGGCGGCAGACTCCACGCCCTGTGTCTTCGCCACAGCCAGAGCCTCCGCCATGGCGCATACCGCCATAGCCTCCCCCTCCGGGGAGGCCACGACCGTGTAGATCTTCTTGTAACGTTCCAACTGCTCCAACGCCCGGAGCCCATAGAACGCCCATTCTTCAGAGGACAGAGTGCTGCCCCCATAGACATCCTGATAAAACGCGTATCCGACCATGACAGCCCTCCGTCCCGCTGATCTTAGATACCGATCGCGATATCCTTGAGGCAGGCGGCCTTCATGGTGTTCTTCAGCGCCACACCGGCCACCAGCTCCACCTCACCGGTCTTCACCGCGCCGGGTGCCATCATGTCAGGCATGTAGCTGCAGATCACGCCGGTACCGGTGGGAGAGATGCCATGGAAGCCATCCAGACCCAGACCCACCGCGTAGATGGCAGTCTTGCCGCCCTCGGTACCGATCACATCCACGGACTGGGTACCGTCGAAATACCGACCCATGTCCAGCATAGGCACACCGGCATAGGTCTCCACCACCCGACCGAAATCGTCCTTGCTGCGCTCATAATAGCCGGCACGCCGGGCGATGGAGCGGAGCTTCACCAGCATGTCCCGATTCATCATCAGCACGCTGGCGCCGCCCTCCACGGAAGCCATCAGCATATCCATCTCATCCAGGAAGGCGTTGCAGCCCTCATCCATCTTGGCGGAGGTGGTCAGATCGGTACCGCATACCAGCTCAGAAGAACTGCCGGACAGGAGCTTGCGCAGGCCGTCGAAGGTACCTGCCACGAAGCCCTCATCGGTATCCGCGCCGGAACCGTTGATGGCCAGATGATGGAAATAGTTAGCGGTAGCCTTGATCTTCTGCTCCGCCTGGAACGCCAGCTCGTCCACCGCGCCGGCGGTGTTCTGGAGCACACGGTCCACCTGGAAAGAGCCACCCATGATGATGGCGCCCGTGGTCTTCTTCTCCCGCTTCGCCTCGCCGGGAGCGTACTCGGTGTTGATGGTACGGACCGCCGCCGTGGCAGGGGTCTTCAGCTGCACATAACCGTAAGCCAGCGTACTGCCGCCGGTACCGGGAGAGATGCAGTTGTCGAACACCATCTGATCCAGCAGCAGAGAACTGCGCCGGAACATATCCACGATTCTCTGATCCACCTTGTCGGCCATGCCGACCTTTGCTTCTGCCAAAGTGATCGCCATAAAAAAATCATCCTTTCAAAAATTGATTTAAAATGTGTGTCATCCTGAGGAGCGCAGCGACGAAGGATCTTCCCACCTTCCTCCCCACTCCCCCGTAGGGCGGCTGGCTGTCCTTCGCCGTCGCCGCCCAAAGGGCGGCGCACTCGCCCCTAGGCTCCCTCTGCGACTCGCTAAGAGCCGGCTTCGCCGGTCGATCGCTTGCATAGCGCCTGCGGGCGCTTATGATGAGGGAGCTGTCGCCGCAGGCGACTGAGGGAGAGAAAACGTTG
>JAFNXT010000258.1 GCA_017378975.1 Oscillospiraceae bacterium | reverse complement strand
TCCACAGCCCGATCAAGGGCGTTGATGTTTTGCTGGACGCCTTGGCCATTCTGAAAGAACAAAACATACCCTTCCGTCTTATCCAGATCGGCGGCGGAAGCTCCGAAATAACGGGCGAAGATACCAAACAGCTCCACGACCGGTGTCACCGACTGGGGCTGGATGATGATGTCGTTTGGGTCGGACTGACAGATCATGTAGACCGCTATTTGGAACAGGCCGATATTTACTGCCAGCCGTCCCGGACCGAAGCCATCGGTCTGAGCATCATGGAGTCCATGCAGCACAGCCTGCCCGTCGTGGCAAGCAACGTTGGCGGGATCCCCGAGCTTGTCCACGACGGTGTCAACGGTTTCCTCGTAGACCCCGACGCTCCAGATATGCTTGCACAAAAACTAAAAGGATTATTGACCGACCCGACTCTTCGCAGATCGATGGGGCAAAGCTCCTCTCTCATTTTGGAGGAGCTGGGGCTGTTCCAGGATCTTTCCGCGAAGCAGGTCATGACGCTGTACGAATGATGCACAGCTCAACATCCTGACCAGATCCCGATTTGATCACCAACAAGGGGAGTATTTTTCTATGAACGACCGCCAAAAGATCACACTCAATATCTCAGCCAATCTGCTCAGTCTTGCGATCACGATCCTGATCAGCATGTTCATCACCCCCTGGATCGTGAACACTCTGGGGGGCGAAGCCTACGGCTTCGTGGGGTTGGCTCAGAACTTCGTAAACTACGCCTCCTTGGTCACGGTGGCGCTGAACTCCATGTCCAGCCGTTTCATTTCCATCGAGATCTATAAAAAGGACTATGATGCCGCCAACCGGTTCTTCACCTCTACTTTTTTGTCCAATCTCCTGATCGCTGTGGCCATGACCCCTGTGTTCGCGGTGATCGTCCTGCATCTGGAGCATCTGGTGAATGTCCCGGCAGAGCTTCTGGTGGATGTGAAGATCGCCTTCGCGATCACGTTCCTCCAATTCCTGTTGAACGTCCTGCTGTCCCGGTATGAGATCGCCACCTTCGTCACCAACCGTCTGTACCTGAACCAGAAAAACAATCTGATCTCCAGTGGATTGCGTCTGCTGCTGATCCTCCTCTTCTTCACGTTCCTGTCGGTACGGATCAGCTACCTTGTCTTGGCCACCTTCATCGGTGTCGTCTTCACTTATGTGATGAATGTGATCTATACCAAGCGCTATCTTCCCCAGATGAAGATCCGGAGGAAGGATTTTGACTTTGGCTGTATCAAGCAGCTGCTCTCTTCCGGCATTTGGAGCCTCGTCAACAAGCTCAGCTCCCTGCTGATGGACGGTCTTGATCTTTTGCTGTCCAATCTGTTCATTGGCCCAGTGCAAATGGGCGCGCTTTCTCTTTCCAAGACGATCCCCACCATGTTTTATTCCCTCCGGGGAAGTCTGGACTATCCCTTCGCCCCTCCCATGACCCAATGCTATGCCAACGGTGATATCAAAGGAGTGGTCCGCAATGCCCGGACTGCCAACAAGGTGCTGGGCGTGATCATGATCGCGCCGATCGCAGCCTTCATCGTATACGGCTTCAGCTTTTTTCGTCTGTGGGTCCCCGGTGAAGACAGCCTGCTGATCCAAACGCTGGCGATCCTTTCTCTCGTGAATCTGCTGGCCAGCGCCTGTATCAATTCTGTTTTCACGGTATTCTCTATCACCAACCACGTGAAGATCCCTGCGTTCATGACTCTGCTCAATGGTCTGCTGACCGTCGTCATCAATTTCCTGTTGCTGAATTTCACTGATCTGGGCATCTATGCCATCGCAGGAACTGCCTCGATCCTGGGCATGATCCGTAACTATATCTTCACTCCTCTATATGGCGCCCACTGTCTGAAGGTCAAAAAATCCACCTTCTACCACGAGATCCTCACCGGTAATGTTTGTCTGGTACTCAATGTTCTGGTGGGACTGGCTTTCCATTTCTGTATCTCCACCGGATCCACCTGGGTCAGCCTGATCCTGTCTGCCGGTTCCATGACGGTCCTCTGTATCGTGATCAACGCTTTCATCGTTCTGGACCGCAGTGAACGCAACGCCGTGATCGGCGCAGTAAGAAACAAGCTCAAACGGAGTAAGACATCATGAGATTTCTGATTCAGATCCCCCAACTGATCTTCGGCGGTGCGGAAAAAGTACTGGTGAGCTTTGCCAACGATCTTGTCTCCCGAGGACATGAAGTCGAGGTGTTGGAGACCTACGAAAAAGGGCTCCTGCGGGATCAGTTCAACGAACGTGTGACCTTTTCTGCGATCTGCAGCAACGAGTATACCGCGAAATACTATGCTTCTCCTGCCCAAGTGAAGAAAAAACCCTTTCTGATGGGCAAATGGCTCTTCAGTAAGGTAGTGGGCTACCGCCGATTTGCCGTAAAGCTAGCCGCAAAGCATTACACCCAAAAAAGCTATGATGTGGCGATCAACTATCTGGAGATCGAAGCTCCTACATTTCTGCTGGAGCATATCCAAGCCAAAAAATACATCCAGTGGTTCCACACAGACATCGCAAACGACACCCATCCCGAAGATTCCGATCGGATGCTTCCGGAATGGGAACGGATGGACGCAGTAGTGTGTGTGTCCAAAAACGCTTTCGAGAACTTCCGCTCCAGATATCCTTCTCTGGTAGAAAAGACTCATTTGATCTATAACTACTTCGACGCAGATATGATCCGTCAAAAAGGTGCTGTGCCTTACTGCTTCGAGGGGCTTCGCCCAGTCCTCCTGTCTGTCGGACGGATGACCGAACCGAAACAGTACCCACGCTTCCTGGATGTCCTTGCCCGGCTCCGGGACGAAGGCTTCGACTTCTCCTGGCACGTGCTGGGCGACGGCATCCAGCGCCCTCAGATCGAAGAAAAGATCCGGACCTTGGCACTCTCCGACCGGGTGTATCTGCATGGTCTGTCGGACAATCCCTACAAATACATGAAAAACTGCGACCTGTTCGTCCTGCCCTCGGGCTGGGAGGGCTTCCCCACAGTCACCGTGGAGGCCAAGCTCCTGGGCTGTCCGGTGCTGGCCACCGATGTGGCAGGCATCCGGGAGCAGCTGACTCACGGTAAGACCGGCTGGATCGTGGATAACAGCGAAGACGCCCTTT
>JAFNXT010000257.1 GCA_017378975.1 Oscillospiraceae bacterium | reverse complement strand
CCTCGGGCAGCAGGCCCAGCTTCTCACGGAAGAAGTCGACGGAAGGCAGAGTCTTCTCGGCCTCCTCGGCGATCTGCCAGTCAGCGAACTTGGTGGGATCCAGCTTCACCAGACCCTTCTCGTCCACATACTTGCCGTTCTCATCAAAAACGATTGCCATAGTAGGTGTTCCTCCTTGATTTAGTGCCTTTTGGCACATTATTGATGTATTTATCTTCAGATATGGAAGCGTTTCGTAGGGCGGGGGCTTGCCCCCGCCGGTGTCTCTGCGAAGCAGGGACACACAGGCCCGGATACGTTCCCCGATGACCGCAAGCGATCATCGGCGGCGGGGGCAAGCCCCCGCCCTACGGTATGGACCCTTACGTAGAGCACTCCTTATCTGTGAAGATCACTTTTCGGTGACGGTGACGGTGGCGTTCTCCCGGATCAGGGCCATGACCTTGGTGGTGACCACACTGCGGATCACGGCGGCCTCGAACTGGGCGTCGTAGTAGGGCTTGAGCTGTTCCACCGTCATGTCGTTCTGGTGGGCGATCACGGCGATGGCCTCGCCGATCTCCTCCTTGGTGGCCTCGATGCCCTCCAGACGGGCGATCTCCAGCACCACGGCCTCGCTCCTGAGCTGAGCCATGGCGGCGGCACGGGCATCGGCCCGGAGGGCCTCCTCGGTGGTGTCCATGAAGGAGCAATACATCTCCAGCGACAGGCCCTGCTGGGCAAGCTGTGCCTTCATGGTGTCCATCTGACGGTCCACGGCGGCGGAGATCTCCTCTTCAGAGAAGGTCAGCTCCAGCGTTTCGGCGGCCTGACGCAGCAGGCTGTCCTGCAGCTCCATCTCGCCCTGCTGGTCGGCGTAGGCCTGCATGCCCTCTTTCAGACGGGCACGCATCTGGTCGATGGTGTCACAGCCGCCCACCTCCTTGGCGAAGGTGTCGTCGGCTTCATAAACGCCCTTGACCCGGATCTGATGGATGGTGCAATGGAACTGGGCGGCCTTACCGGCCAGGGCTTCGGAATGGTACTGCTCCGGGAACGTGACCTCCACGATCACCTTCTCGTCGATGGCTTTGCCCACCAGCTGTTCCTCGAAACCGGGGATGAACATCCCGCTGCCCAGCGTCAGGGACTGGTCCTCGGCGGTGCCGCCGGCGAACTGCTCCCCGTCACAGAAGCCTGCGTAGTCCAGGATCACCTCGTCGCCCAGTTGGGCGGGGCGATCTTTGATCTCAGCGAACCGGGGGGTCTGCTGGACCAGCCGCTGGAGCTGATGCTCCACCTCGGTATCGGTGACGATGTGCTTCTCCAGCGTGCCGGAGAGGCCCTTGTAAGTAAAACTCATGTGAAAACTCCTTGATCTTGAAAAAAACAAAAAGCGACCCGATCCACGCGGATCAGATCGCCCAGACGGTCGGCATCGCAAGCATCACACTCCCCCGCGGTGGTCCGCGAAAACCGTCAGTCATGTGATGCACATCCATGATAGACCAGTTTTTCGGATTTGTCAAGTGTTATCCGGGAACTTTGGAAGGATTCTACACACCGTTTTCCTTCAGGGAGATCTGTCCGCCCCGGAAGGACACTCTCCTGCCGCCTTACAGCATCGTCGATCCATCGCCCACTGCGTGGGCGATCTGTTTTTCGCAAAGCGAAAAACAGCGGCGGGGGCGAGCCCCCGCCCTACGGCCACGCCGGTCCATGAATGTAGGGCGGGGGCTTGCCCCCGCCGTCGCCGCCCACCGGGCGGCGAGCCCTCGCCGTACGGTCCCGTGGGGGACCGGCCCATATACGATCGTGACCGGATCGTAGTTGTTTTTCCTTTCCCGAAGGTGTATGATGGACCCATGGAAAGGAGGGGATCGTTATGAAACGGTTCTTTGTTCTGGTACTGTCCATCCTGCTCGTGCTGACGGCCTGTGGCGGCGGTGAGGTGGAGGATACCTCGGTGCCCACCGTTGGGACGGCACCCAGTCAGCCCACGGAAGGGACTACCCAGCCCACGGAAGAAACTGCCCGGCCTGCGGAGCCTGAGGCGGCGAAGGTCAAGCGGGAGCTGATCTGCGAGGGCAAGACCTATGCCGACTTCTATGACCTGATGGAAGCCCTGTGGGAAGAGGCCCGGTTCGAACAGGAAGAGCACAGCCTCACCATCGAGGGGCTCAGCACCCCCGTGACCCTGTTTCTGAACTATGACTGCCTGACGGCTTATTCCGCATGGGGCTATACCTTCGAGGTGGATCCCGAAGATCAGCATCATGCGGGGATGTTCGGCATGGATGATTCCGGGGACCTTGTGGAGTATCAGGGGATCCCGATCCTGAGCGGCCACGCCAACGGCGGCGACTATACGGTGATCCTGTTCGAGGAGGGCCCCTGGATCCGGTCCGCGGAGGATGACCGCTCCCTTGTGATCTATGTGGACCGGGAGGACCGTCTGATGGCCCGTGAGTATTCCACCAAGTTCGATCCCTCGATCGACCATTGGGATACGGCCCCCATCGATCTGGCGGTGAGCCGGGACGAGTTCTATGACGCGGTGGGTCCCTGTGTGATCGAGGGCACCGATGTGCAGCTCATGCTGACCGAGGTGCGGACCATCTCCGACGTGGCCGATCTGGATCAGATCTTCGCTGACGCCAAGGCGGACGGCAGGTATCCCCAGTTCCATACGGTGGATCAGCTTCTGGAATGGAACCGGGCGGACCGGCACCCGGAGGAGGACGCTTGGGAAGAGGGCTTCTGGAGCCGGGAGGAGCACCGGGAGGACGGCACGCTCCGCAGCCGGACCACCTGTTTCCGGGATCAGATCACCTGCGTCCAGCTCTATGACGAACAGGGCCGCCTGACGGTGCAGGGGGACTACGACAGCTTCGGCCGCACCCGGGACCGGTACTATTCCTATGACGGGGACGGCAACTGCACCGGCTGGGGCTGGTCTGCCTGGGACGAAGAGGTGGTCCGCTACACCATGACCTATGACGGTCAGGGCCGCCTGCTCCGGCGGGTCCGCACCCGGTCCGGGGTCACCACGGGGGTGCAGGACTTCACCTACGCCGGGGACGGCGGCTGGACCGAGACCTTCTCCCAGAACGGTCAGGAGAAGTACGCCTGCCGCTACGATGCCGAAGGCAAGCTGATCCGGCACTGGACCTATGAAGACGGCGTGGCGGTGGAAACGGAGGACGTGTCCACGCTGGTGAAGGCCCAGCAGGTGCTGGAGGTCTGGATCCCGGCGCTGGACAACAGCCCCATCACCTATTCCTTCCGGTACGACGGGCAGGATCTCATTTACAGCTCCGCCTCCTATGGCACCCGGGAGGAGACCTCCTACGACGGATCTGTCCACAGACCGCTGGACAGCGTCATCTGGCCGGAGTATGAAGAGGTGCAGATGAAGAACATCTACACCTATGCCGATGGCATCATGACCGGCAAAAAGGTCTATGAGGAAGGGGAACTGATCGCCTGCCATGTCTACACATGGCAGGGCGATACCCAGACCGAGCAGTGGCTGCTGCCCGACGGCACCGTGGACCGCGTGATCGTCCGGACCTATGAAGACGGGAGGCTCATGTCCTGCGAGGAAGAGGGCTTCCGGGAGGTCTACGAGTACAGCGAAGACGGCCGGTCCGTGAAGTGTACCACCTTCGTGGATGGGGTGCCGGATGCCGGGCGGACGTATCTGTATGACGAAGCCGGCCGCCGGATCGGCGACTGGGGCCCGGAGTACATCTACGACGGAGGGATGCTGGAGACCGTCCAGATCTGCTCGGAGGACCATTACACCGGTAACGTCATGATCGACTGGTACGAGGTCTGGGTCACCCCGGCACAGGCCAAAGACCTGACCGATACCTTCGACCTGGCCCTGAGCTGGCTCCTGTGAACACGATGGCCCCTGTCGGGCACCTAACTTGCCCCCCTCGCTTGCGTGGGGGGTGGCCCGAAGGGTCGGGGGGATTTATCGCCCACGCAGTGGGCGATCTGTT
>JAFNXT010000256.1 GCA_017378975.1 Oscillospiraceae bacterium | reverse complement strand
GCCTCCAGCGCGTGCAGGATCCTGCGGATGATCTTCGCCACTTTTTTATGCATATGATCCCCTCCGTTCATCATCTATCCCGATCATATCACACTTTTCTCAAAAGAGGAAGGATCTTTTACAAAAAACCTGCGTTTCCATCCCCTTACACGCCAAAAGGGACCAAACATGAGATCGCGCCCGATGCCGCAGACCCCACAGCACAGGGCGTGTCGCACCTATGCGCGACACGCCCTGCATGCTTTATCTCACGACTGCTGATCCTCAGCGGTCCCCATCATCTTGGCCAGATCCACTTCGCCGATCAGGATCTTCTCGTAGTCGACCTCCAGCTCGTACTTCTCCAGCGCGGCGTTGATGAACTCGGCGCTCTCGTTGTACTCCAGGATCTCCTTGACCCTGTCGGTCCAGATCAGCTTGGCGCTGTCCAGATACATGACATGGTAGCCATAGTCGCTCTTGACCAGACCGGTGTCGCCTACCTGACGGCTCTCGTCCAGATACCAGTCCTTGAAGGGCTGGACGAAGCTGGTGTTCTTGTCCAGACCGTCATACAGACCGCCGTTGTCCTTGGAGCCGGGGTCCGTGGACTTCTCCTTGGCCAGCGCGCCGAAGCTCTCGGCGGTGGCTTCCCCAGCCTTCCACTGGTCCAGGATCTCCTGCGCCGCCTGACGGCAGGCCTCCCACTCGGCATCGGAATAGGTGGTGGTCTTGCCGTCCTCGGACTTGGTGCCGCCCTCAGGGGCGATCAGGATGTGGCGCACACCGTAGTTCATGGTCTCCTTGGTGATGCCCTGCTCCTCCAGCTCCTCCTGGTGCTCGGTGAAGTACGCTTCGATCTCATCGTCGGTGATGTCGATCAAGCTGTTCATATGCTCATAGTAGTTAAAGCCCTGATAGAACTGCTCCTGATACTCCAGATAGTCCTCCTTGTCACAGCCCTTGCCCATCTGGGCCTGCAGGCAGTCCAGCGCGGTGGCGAAGCCGTTCTTCTTCGCCGCCTCTTCCATGGTGCCCCAGCTCGCGTCCAGATCCGCCTGCATCTTGGGATCCATGGGGATATCTGCTTCCTCGTTGCACAGGGCCAGGGCCTGATACCGGTGCCAGTTGGTGATGGCTTGGCTCAGGAAATAGTGCTGCCAGGTCTGGGCACCGTCCTGACCGATGGGTTGCTGACCCAAAGGCTTGGAAGGATCCAGACCGTAATAGTAGATATACATGCCCTGCTCGTTGATGAAGCTGTTGACCGCCAGCCAATAATACAGCTGCAGGACACCGTTGGTCAGCTCCTTGCCGCCCAGCGTGGCCACCACGGTGTCACGGTGAGCCGCCACGTCCTCGTCAGCGCCGGTGTAGTCCGACTTCACGAACACGCCGTCGGTGGGCGTGGTAGCGCCGGTGGTCTCGGTGGGGGAGGTGGTCGCATTGGGGCTGGTCGCCGGGGGCTCCTTGGCGCCGCAACCGAACATAGGGACCGCCAGTGCCAGCACCAGCAGCCATGCCAGGATCTTTTTCATGGGATACTCCTCCGTTTTGGTCAGTATGGGACCTATTATACACCAAATCCTTCAGGATGCAAGAAATAAATCATGAACACCGCACCCTCGGCTCCCCCTCTGGGGGTAAGCGAAGCGCAGTCACAGCTTCGCCGTGACGCAGCGTGTCGAAAAACCATGTCTTCGCGAGGAGGGCAAAGCCCGACGTGGCGATCCCCTAACTTTTTAGGACAGTTTTCGATACATTTCCCTACCGACCGGGGGATCCCCACGACCATAAGCCCGCAGGCTATGCGTAGCGCAACCGCCGCAGGCGGCTCTTGGCGCGGAGCTGTCGCGGACTGGTCTCAGGATGACACCACTTTTTTGACAGTCTGACGGAGAGTGGTCGCATCGGTCGGGAAGGCTTTCAGCTCCTGCCAAAGTGCTTCCGCATCTGCTCATCCGTGGCATCCAGCTCCTCCCACAGCTCCCTTGCGGACATCCGCAGGACACCGGCCCGGACCGAGGTGAGCTGGATCAGGGCATCGGAGGTGGCCACCCGAAGGTCGTAGTTGTTGCCCACCTGCGCCACCAGCGATTCGATGTAGCTGTCACCGGTCTGGCCCTCTTTGGTGTAGACCACCCGGATGTTGTGATAAGCCACCTTCTCGCCCGGGTTCCCCTTGACCTTGTAGCCGTCGAAGACCACCACGAGGTAACATTTTTTATATCCGGCGTAACTGCTGAGCCGGTCGCACAGATGCCGCCGGGCGGCATCCAGATCCTCTCTGGCGATCGCCCCCAGATCCTCCCGGGCGAAGATCATGTTGTAGCCGTCCACGATCAGATACTGCTGTCGGGGCGGACGGATCGTCAGCTTCTCACCGGCATCCTGATTTTTCGGCGGACGGTAGAGGACCGTCTCCACAGGGCCGAACTGCTTCAGAAGGATCTTCTCCAGCTCCCGGTCCTCGGCCAGGTTCCGGGTGATGATCTGGGGCCGCTCTTTTTTCAGGCCGCTCTCCAGATGCATATGGTCCTTGACCTGATCCCACTTCACATTGAAGCCTGCCCCATGGGCGCAGAACACAGAATCCGGGGTGTTCTCCACGTCCGCCTCCGGATCGTAGGCCATTTCCCCGATCACCTTCGCCTCGTCATGGCAGGGCTCATACCCACGCAGAGCGATTTGGAGCCGTCCCCGACCTTGGGTGTACGCCGCCAGCGTGTCGGCATAGTCCCCCAGCTCCGCCGCAGGCACCGCGCCGGTCAGGACGCTGAAAGCCCCCTCCGGCTCCGGGGGCTGGAACCTGCCGCCCATGGCACGGACATCGGTGATCGCCCGTCCCACCTGCTCCGCAGGCACCGTCAGCACCAGATCGTACCACGGCTCCAACAGCCGGGACTTCGCCTGCATGAGCCCCTGCCGGATCGCCCGATAGGTGGCCTGACGGAAATCGCCGCCCTCGGTGTGCTTCAGATGGGCCTTGCCCACCAGCAACGTCAGCTTCATATCGGTGATGGGAGCGCCGGTCAGCACGCCCCGGTGGACCTTCTCGGACATATGGGACAGGATCAGGCTCTGATAGCTCATATCCAGCACATCCGTGGGGCATACGGTGTCGAACACCAGTCCGCTCCCCGGCGGCAGAGGCTCCAGCAGGATGTGGGCCTCGGCATAGTGGCGCAGGGGCTCGAAATGGCCCACGCCCTCCACCGTATCTTCGATGGTCTCTTTATACAAGATCCGGGGCTCCCCCCAAGTGATGTCCACACCGAACCGCTGGGACATCAGGCTCCTCAGGACCTCAAGCTGGACTTTACCCATGATCGACACATGGATCTGCTTCAGCCGGTCATCCCAGACCACCTTCAAAAGGGGGTCTTCCTCCTCCAGAAGCTTCAGCTTGGGCAGTAACATGGTAGGATCGGCGGCAGACAGGACCCGGTAGGTCATGACGCTTTGCAGCGCCGGTGCCGCCCCCTCCGGCTCGTGGCCGAAGCCCTGACCGATGAAGGTATTTTCCGGTCCGGTGACGGCGCAAAGGGTCCCTGCCGGGGCTTCCTCTGCCAAAACGAACTTGTCCCCGGAATAGAGCCTCACCTGCTGGATCTTCTCCTGTCCCAGCATGGTCCGGGGCTTCAGACTGCCGCCGGTGACCTTCAGGAAGGTCAGCCGGGCCCCTTGGGGATCCCGGGCGATCTTGTATACCTTGGCCCCGAAAGCTTCCTGCCATGTGGGCGACGGGGCGTACAGCCCCAGCACCTCCAACAACCGGTCCACCCCCTGAAGCTTCAACGCCGACCCAAAGCAACAGGGGAACAACCGCCGTGCCGCCACCAGCTCCCGAAGGTCCCCATCCGTGACGGTGCCGGAGGAGAGATACGACTCCATCAGCGCCTCGTCGCACATGGCCGCTTCCTCCCAGAGCTGCTCTCCGGGCTGACCAAAGTCCACGCAGTTGGCAGAAAGCTGTTTCCGGAGCCCTTCCATCAGCTTCTCCCGGTCGGTGTCCGGCAGATCCATCTTGTTGATGAACAGTACCGTGGGCACCTGATATTTCCTGAGCAACCGCCACAGGGTCAACGTATGGGCCTGGACCCCGTCGGTGCCGGAGATCACCAGCACGGCGCAGTCCAAAATGGGCAACACCCGCTCCGCCTCTCCGGCGAAGTCCACATGGCCGGGGGTATCCACCAGCGTCACGTCCCGTCCCGCCAGCTCCAGCCGGGCCTGCTTGGAGAAGATCGTGATCCCCCGGCTCCGCTCCAGCGCATGGGTATCCAAAAACGCGTCCCCATGATCCACCCGACCCAAGGTCCGCCGGGCCCCGGCGGTATACAGGACCGCCTCCGAAAGCGTGGTCTTCCCCGCGTCCACATGGGCCAACAGACCAGCACTAATTTGTTGTTTTTTAGGTCCCTCACCCATACAGGACGCCTCCTTCTCACTCAAGTAGGCCTTATTATAGCATGAAAATTGCCTTTCGTCGATAGCTGACGCGGGATTTGGGGAAAATCTAGTCTTACCCGCCTACAGAGTAAATAAAAAATAGCGCCCTCCCAAACTGAACCTCAGAACCGGGGGGATTTTTGCAGCTATGAAT
>JAFNXT010000255.1 GCA_017378975.1 Oscillospiraceae bacterium | reverse complement strand
CCAAGATCATCCCCTGACGGGGCTGAGATATGAGATATCCCCGTATCTAGAAATATCTCGTATCTCATATCTCGTATCTCGTATCTGATTTGGAGGTATCATGACGAACATCGAATTTTGCGTCCCCTGCCTGGTTGGGCTGGAGGGCATCGCCGGTGACGAGCTTCGCCGGCTGGACATGGAGAACGTGCGTGTGGAGAACGGCAAGGTGCTGTTCTCCGGCGACGAACGGGCGCTGGCCAAGGCCAACGTCTGCCTGCGTACCGGCGAGCGGATCCTGATCCAGATCGCCGACTTTGAAGCCAAGACCTTCGAACAGCTCTTCCAGGGTGTCTACCGGTCGGAGCTGGAGCGCTACATCCCCAAAAACGGCCAGTTCCCCGTGAAGGGCCACTGCCTGAACAGCACCCTCATGTCCGTGCCGGACTGTCAGGCCATCGTGAAAAAGGCCGCCTCCCGGCGTCTGGGCGAGAAGTACGGCATCTCCTGGCTGCCGGAGGACGGCGAGAAGTATCAGCTCCAGTTCTCCCTGATGAACGACCGGTGCCAGCTGTATCTGGATACCACCGGTCCGGGCCTTCATAAGCGTGGTTACCGGGCGGTGGGCAACGATGCCCCCCTCCGGGAGACCTTGGCGGCGGCCATGGTGATCCTGACCCGGTACCGTGGCCGGGACTTCCTGTGGGACCCCTTCTGCGGCTCCGGCACGATCCCCATCGAGGCGGCCCTGATCGCCAAGAACCGGGCTCCCGGCCTGCGCCGCCGGTTCCAGGCGGAGAAGTTCGACTGGATCGACGAGAAGATCTGGCAGGAGGTCCGTGGGGAAGCCATGGACAAGGAGTTCAAGGGCGATTATAAGATCCTGGGCTCCGACAACGACCCCAAGTGCGTTTCCCTCTCCATGGCCAACGCCCGGAAGGCCGGGGTGGCAGACTGCATCGAGTTCAAGGACGGGGACGCCACCAAGATGAGCCTGCCCACGGATCAGGGCATCATCATTTGCAATCCTCCCTACGGTCAGCGGATGATGGAACAGCAGTCCGCCCAGCGGCTCTACGCCGCGCTGGGTCGGCACCTGAAGTACGCCGACGGCTGGAAGAAGTACATCATCACCTCCGAGCCGGAGTTCGAGCATTATTTCGGCCGCCGTGCCGACAAGAAGCGCAAGCTCTACAACGGCATGATCAAGTGCGATTACTATATGTATCTGGGTGGGAGAAAGAGATCATGAAGCACTTATTCATCATCAATCCCGCCGCCGGCAGTCGGGACCGGACCGCGGAATACAGCGAAGTGATCCACCGGCTGTGCCGGGAGCAGGGTCTTGATTACGAGATCCGGGTCTCCACCGCCCCCGGTGAGTGCGCCCGGATCGCCCGGGAAGCGGCGCAGACCGGAGAGGAACTGCGGCTCTACGCCTGCGGCGGTGACGGCACGCTCAACGAAGTGGTGCAGGGTGCGGCAGGCTGTGACAACGCCGCCGTCACCGTGTTCTCCGGCGGAAGCGGCAACGATTTCACCAAGCTCTTCAGCCAGCCCGATGCCTTCTTCGATCTGGAGCGGCTTCTGGACGCGGAGGAAGCGGTGTTCGACCTGATCGACTGCAACGGCGACATCGCCCTGAACATCTGCTCCGTGGGTCTGGACGCCCGGATCGGCACGGACGTATCCCGTTACAAGCGGCTCCCTCTGCTCCATGGCTTCCGGGCCTACGCCGCCAGCACGGTGGTGAACGTGGTCAAGGGGATCGCGGAGCATTATGTGGTGGAGCTGGGCAACAAGCGGATCGAGGGAGACATGACCTTCGTGTGCGTATGCAACGGCCGCTAT
>JAFNXT010000025.1 GCA_017378975.1 Oscillospiraceae bacterium | reverse complement strand
GAGGTCTGCGGCAACTGCGGTTCCTGTCTGGGGGACTACGAGGTGGTGGACATCACACGGGAGGCTCAGATGTTTTTATCCTGCGTCCAGCGGATCCGGGACAAGCTGGGCTACTGCGTGGGCATGGCCACGGTGGCCAAGGTCCTGCAGGGGAGCAAGGAGAAAGCGATCCTGGAGAAGGGGCTGGGAGAAGTCACTACCTTCGGTCTTATGAAGGATATGGGCAGATCTCAGATCCGGGGGATCGGGGACCATTTGGAGGCGCTGGGGTATCTGGTGACCGAGGGGGAGCATATGACGGTGGGGCTCACGGCTTCCGCGGCGGAGGTGCTGTTCCGTGGGCAGACCGTACAGATGAAACAGCGGAAGGAAGCACCGGAGGAACTGCCCAAGGCGGCTTCGCCGGAGGTGCTGAAGCTGGCGGAGGAAGATCGGGAGCTGTACGATGCTCTCCGCGCGCTCCGTGGTACGATCGCCAGAGATGCCGGGATCCCGCCCTACATGGTCTTCTCCAATGCCACATTGGCGGATATGGCCCGGAAGAAACCAAGGACGGGCTCTCAGTTCCGAAAGGTCTCCGGCGTGGGCCAGATCAAGGCCGAGTGGTATGCCGATGACTTTTTGGGTCGCATCAGGGAGTTTCTGGAAACGCAGGGGTGATCTGATAGTATGCAGATAGACTGTGATCCGGGAGCTGACGTTACATTTCTGCCCGCATTCCCCTTCAGTCAGAAATGCCCGTTCCGGTCATTTCTGACAGCTTCCCCCCGGGGGAAGCCAAGGGCGCTCCCGCGCCGGCCGTGATCTGGTGACGGTGATACAGGGAGTTTGGCTTGAATTATGGGGGACGATATGGTATGATCGAGGAAAAACCACAGGAGGATATCATGGAGAAGATCACCAGCTTTACGATCGATCACAATAAGCTCCAGCCGGGGCTGTATGTTTCCCGGAAGGACCGGGTGGGGGCGGAGACGGTGACCACCTTCGATCTGCGGCTCACCAGTCCCAATGAGGAACCGGTGATGAATACGGCGGAGGTCCACACCATCGAGCATCTGGCGGCCACTTATCTGCGCAACGAACCGGTTTGGAAAGACCGGGTGCTGTATTTCGGGCCCATGGGGTGCCGGACGGGCTTCTATCTGCTGTTGGCAGGGGATCTGACTTCTGCCGATGTGGTGGGGCTGGTACGGGATTGCTTCCGTTTCATCGCTGACTTTGAGGGGGAGGTCCCCGGTGCTTCGGCGAAGGACTGCGGGAACTATCTGGATATGAACCTGCCCATGGCGAAGTGGTGGGGCCGGCGGTACACCGAACTGTTGGGGAAGATCACGGCAGACCGGCTGGTCTATCCGGAGTAAGGAGGAGCGTATGAAAAAGCTTGGTATCATCGGTGCCATGGCCCAGGAGGTGGAGACTCTCCTGCAGGCCATGGAGGATAAGAAAAAGACAGAACGGGCCGGGAGCGTATTTTTTGAGGGCAGGCTTTCCGGGCTGGACGTGGTGGTGGTGCAGTGCGGCATCGGTAAGGTCAACGCCGCGATCTGCGCCCAGATCCTGTGCGACTGCTTTTCCGTGACCCACATCCTGAACACCGGCATCGCAGGCTCCCTGTGTGCGGAGCTGGACATCGGCGATCTGGTGATCAGTCAGGATGCCATGTATCATGATTTTGACTGCGTCCATTTCGGCTATCCCATGGGGAAGGTGCCCGGGATGGATGTGGTGGCGTTCCCGGCGGACCGGGAGCTGATGGCATTGGCTATGGTGGCGGCGGAGCAGGTGCATCCGGGCCACAGTCGTGTGGGCCGGGTGGCCAGCGGCGATATGTTCGTGGCGGACAAGGCGGTGAAGGAGCGGATCATCCAGATCACCGGCGCCTCCTGCACCGAGATGGAGGGCGCGGCGATCGCCCAGACGGCTTACCGGAACCGGATCCCCTTCGTGATCCTTCGCGCGATCTCCGACAAGGCGGACGATTCGGCGGAAATGGATTATCCGACCTTCGAGCGGATCGCGGCCCATCGCTGTGCCAGCGTCACCATGGCGGTGGCGGCGGCGCTGAAGTGAAGCTGCCATGAGGAAGCTGTTACTGATCACCGGAGATCTGGCCACCGGGAAGTCCACCTTTGCCGGGATGCTGTCGCAAAGATATCAAGTGAACGTTTTGTATAAGGATGTCTTCAAGGAGACGCTGGGGGATACCATCGGCTTTTCCAACAGGGAAGAGAATCTGAAGCTGTCCCATGCTTCGGCGGCGTTGATGCGGATGATCTTCAAGTCCTTTTGTGAGCTTGGGAAGGATCTGATCCTGGAGTCCAATTTCCGTCAGGTGGAGTTGGAAAAGCTCCATCAGATCGCGGCGGATCATGGCTATGAGGTGCTGACCGTGGCGGTCCGGGCGGAGCCGGAGACCCTCCATCCCCGGTTTTTACATCGGCTGTATCATGAGGACCGGCATCCGGTCCACGCCTGTGGGGGCTTCGAGGACTTCGGTGTGTTCCGGGAGTATGTGTTTTCCCAGCGACAGGCAGGGATCCCGGGGCAGGTATTGGAGCTTCGGGCGGAGGACTTTTCGTATCAGACGGATCTGGAGGTGCTGGACCGGCTGGATCGGTTCATGGGAGAATAATAAAACTGTCATCGCGAGAAGGCCCTGAGAAAGGGATCCTCGCGATGACAGTCTTTTTATGTGGGTGCGCGGCCCGGGGGCCGCGAAGGGCGGGTCAGTGACCCGCCCCTACGATATGGGTATCAGCCGTTCTTCTTCTTGAAGAGGACCACAGCGACGGCGGCTACGGCGATGACGCCAAGCACGATGCCGACGATCAGGATGGTGTTGTTGGACTTGGGCTCGGCGGGAGCGGGCTGGGTGGCTTCGGTGGGCTGGGTGGTCTCCACGGGCTGGGTCTCGGGCTCGGTGGGCTGAGTCTCAGGCTCTGTGGGCTGGGTGGGCTCCTCCTCGCCGTAGGTGCTCCACTTGCCGGTGGCGAAGTCGTACAGATCCTTGCCGGTGTCTACGGCCGGGACGGACAGGTCGTCGGTCTGGGTGCTGCCGTCGTTGAAGATGATGTTGGGAGCATCGGCAGGGACGGTACAGGCGTAGATGTCACCTTCCACCTTGGTCATGGGATCGCCGGGCCAGGCGGAGGAGATGATGTTGGAGCCTTCGTACCAGGAGTAGAAGTTCACGGTCTTCCACTTGCCGGTGTTGATGAAGTAGATGGTACGCTCGGGGATCTGGACATCGCCGCAGGCGCACTTGCCGGCGCTGTCATAGCTGTGACCCACCTGCGCGCGGCAGGCGTTGCAGAAGCCTTCCGCATCGTGGGCATCGTGAGCGCAGGCCTGAGCCTCGTAGACCACGGCGATACCGCTGGCACCGATCTTACCGGCGATCTTACCACCGGAGACGGTGAAGGTGTTGCCGCTGATGGCATCGGTGTAGGTGCCGTCGGCCATGGTATTAGCGGTGACGGAAATGTCGGCCTCAGCGCCCTTGCAGTTGACCAGCACCACGCCGTTAGTACCACGCTCCACATAGGCGATGCCGTTCTCGTTGGCAACATATTCGCTCTGACCGGCGAAGGCATTGTGGAAACGGTTGGCGGCGGCCACCTCGGGGGCGGCCCAGCCGCCGATGGAAGCAGTGCCAAGGAACTGAGAGATGTTGGCAGGACGTGCCAGATACAGGCCCATGGCATCCTTACGGGCGGCGATCAGGGCCCAGGTCTTGTTGATCTTCTCTTCGGAGATCTTGTCGGTGGAGCCGTCAGCGAAGGTATCGTGGGACTCGGCCCAGAGCACCAGCTTGGAGGCGTCGCCCTTGTGGAAGCTGGGGGTCAGGGCGGAGGCGTTGCCGCCGGAGACACCGCCCAGCAGGCCGGCGCTCCAGGTGTTGTCGGTGACGCTCATGTACTTGGTGTAGGCAGTGTAGGACAGACCGCCGCCGGGGTTATCCAGCAGCTCGCCGTAGCAGTACACATCGGGGGCGTAGTCCTTCAGACCGCCGATCACGTTGGGCCAGAAGTCGCTGGACAGCGCACCGTCCTCGGGGGTCTCGATGTGCTTGATGGCATCGAAGCGGAAGCCGTCGGCACCCGCATCCACGCACTCCTTCAGGAAGTTCAGGACGTAGGTCTGGACCTTGGGGTTGGCGGTGTTCAGGTCGGGCAGACCGGCCATGCAGTACTGGGTGACTTCGGTGCGGTCGTTGTAGTTGCCGGTGTTCTTCTTGATGTCGTGCCAGCAGTCGGGGTCGTTCTTCAGGTCGGGGATGATGGTGTCCGCCAGACCGTTGGTGCCGGTGGAGGTGTTGCCCATGTGATTGGCCACCACGTCCACGATCACCTTGATGCCCTTCTGCTCGGCGGCGGCGCACAGGCTCTGGAAGTCGGCCTTGTTGCCGAGGGCGCTGGTGCCGGTGTCATCGATCACGAAGGCCGCAGGCTGGTAGTACACCCACCAGTCGTTGGTGGGGTATTCGAAGGTGGGCTGTTTGGCCTGCTGGATGGGAGAGGTCTGGATCGCGGTGTAGCCAAGGCTGGCGATGATGTCGAGCCTTGCCTCGATCTCCTTGAAGGACCAGTTCCAGCAGTGCAGGGTCACGCCCTCCTGGATCGTGGGGGCGGCGGGCTCGGCGCTGACGGGGATGGCGCACAGCAGAGTGCTGAGCAGCGCGACCACCAGCAGGACGCTGAGAAGCTTGGAGATGCGGGTGTTCATTGGGGTTCCTCCTTTTTTGTTTGTGTTTGCTGGGGATATTATAGCAGATGGGGGGAGGATCGTCCAGATGGAAACGTAAAAAGCGCCACAGGTCGGGGCCTGTGGCGCATGAACTCTTCATTTTTTATACAGAGCTT
>JAFNXT010000254.1 GCA_017378975.1 Oscillospiraceae bacterium | reverse complement strand
TTCCACCGGCATATTGCGATTGAATCTTTCGAGTCCCTTCCTCTGATGCATAAATAATAGACGCAGTGGATTGTATCATCCTCTGCGTCTTTTATTGGTACGCCGAAAGGGACTCGAACCCCCGACCTACTGATTCGTAGTCAGTCACTCTATCCAACTGAGCTATCGGCGCATTTGCTTGTCATCTGACAGCCCAGATATATTAGCATACTAAAACGAAAAATGCAAGTACTTTTTTCGCATTTTAAAAAAATATTTTTACCGGCGGCGTTTGGACAGAAGGGACAGGGTGACGACGAGCAGTACCACCAAAATGCCCAGCAGTAGGAAGGGGAGGGTGGGCACAGGACGAGGGGGGAGAGGCGTGGGGGCTTCGGTGGGTGTTGTAGTGGGTGCTTCGGTCGGCGGATCTGTGGGGGGCGTGGTGTCGGGTGCGGTGGTCGGTCCTACGGGGACCTCCACAGGCGGTTCTGTGGGAGGTTCCGTGGGCGGCTCCGGGGGGAGTTGGTCGGCGTAGAGGGTCAGATTCTCCAGAAAGTCGTTTTTTGCTTCGTCAGAGCCCACGGTGGAGCGGTAGAGGCCGAAGTCGCAGGGGGAGTAGGTTTTGATCTGGGTGGCCTTGGTGATCTCGTTGTTACTGCCGTTGATCCACCGGGTGAACCATGTGTATTGCTGGGACTTGTGGCAGGGGTAGCCCAGCTTCTGGCTGACCTCGAAGGCGGTCATGCCGTCGAAGGCGGTCAGGGGCTGGTCGTAGTCCATACGGATCTCGTTTTCCTCGTACAGATGCAGGTAGGTCTTGGGCACGTCCCAAGTGCCGTATTTGTGGGCCAGCGTTTTGAACCGGCTGGCATCCGGGGCGATATCCAGCGCCTTGATCAGGCAGTCGGTGTAGACCATGTGCATACCGTGGCCGTATTCGCCGTTGATGTCATGGCCCACCACCACCTGCGGCTTGAAACGGCGGAGCTGTTCCACCACGAAGGCCAGCAGATCTTCCCGGCTGGCACCGGTATCCTCGAAATGGTCATAGCTTTCTTCCAGATCGTCGATCCGGAAATCGTGGAAGCTGCCCATGACCGGATAGGCGGTGACACCGACTGCCCAGAGACCGTTGAGGATCTCGTGGGTCCGGGCGTTGGTCAGGTTCCGGTGATCGGTGAGATAGACCACCTGCACCGCCGCCTGACGCTCTGCCGCATACAGGGGCAGGAGCCCGGCGAAGAAGAGTTGGTCATCGTCGCCGTGGGTGGACAGGAGCAGGAGGTCCGTTTTGCCCTCCAGCGGAGCTTGCCAGTGCTGGACGAAGTCCGGGGCATCGCCGGGGGACAGGACGTAGATCTCGCTCAGCCGCACGGGACCGTCCGCAAAGTCCAGGGTCACGGAGGTGGTGGCAGGGAAGGTCAGATAGTCATGGAGGAAGCCGTGGGCACCGGCGGTGCGCTGTTGGCCGGTGACGTTATCGGTGACGGTATAGGGACCGTATTCCAGATTGAAGAGCAGGTACAGGCCGCCGATGCCGTCGGGGTCCTCCAAAGTGATGGAGGCGGTGTCGCCGGAGGTGCGGTAGTTGTCGGTGCTTCCGTCGTGGAGGAAGTCCAGACTTTTATAGCCGGTGCCGGAGAAGGTGGCAGAGGCGGTGATATCTTTCGCGACGGTGTTGGTGGCGTAGGCCGGGATGCAGGGGAGCAACAGGGACAGGCACAGAAGCAGTATCGAAATACGTCGGATCATGGCGGATCGCCTCCTTTGATGGATATTGTAACAGAGCCGGAGGGGGGTGTCAATGGTCCGGGCACGGATCGGTGATACGTGATGGGGCGGCTTGCGGGTGGTTGACAGGGCGTGTAAAATGGATGGTAGACAGGGAGGTGGTTGGATGGCTTTGGATGTTTTGGGGCGGTTGCCCGAGGTCTTGTTACCGTGGTACGAGACCCATCGGCGGGATCTGCCGTGGCGGGCCGACCGGGAGCCTTATCATGTTTGGCTGTCGGAGATCATGCTCCAGCAGACCCGTGTGGAGGCGGTGAAGGGGTATTACGACCGCTTTCTGAAGGCCCTGCCCACCATCGAAGATCTGGCGCAGGCCGATGACGAGCTTCTGCACAAGCTCTGGGAGGGGCTTGGGTATTACAGCCGGGTGCGGAACCTGAAGAAGGCGGCCCGGAGGATCTGCGAGCGGCATGGGGGACAGTTCCCCCGAAGCTATGAGGATGTCCGGGACCTGCCGGGGATCGGGGACTATACCGCAGGAGCGATCTGCTCCATCGCCTTCGGGCAGAAGAGAGCGGCGGTGGATGGGAACGTGCTTCGGGTGGTGACGAGGCTGACGGAGGATCCCACGCCGATCCAGCAGGAGAAGTTCAAGACGCAGGTCCGGCAGGCGTTGGAGGACGTGTATCCGGAGGATGCCGGGGCGTTCACCCAAGCGCTGATGGAGTTGGGGGCCACGGTATGCGGTCCCAACTGGGCACCACGGTGCGGGGAGTGTCCCTGTCGGGCGTTTTGCGGCGGCGCGATCCATGGGACGGCGGAGCGGTTCCCGGTGAAAGCGGCGAAGAAGCCCCGGCGGATCGAGGACCGGACGGTGTTCATCCTGTCCTGCGAGGGACGGTATGGGCTCTGCAAGCGTGAGGACCGGGGGTTACTGGCTGGGTTGTGGCAGTTTCCGGACACGGTCGGCCATTTGGAGCCGGAGGCGGCGCTGGCGGCGGTGGAGGCCATGGGCCTGAAGCCCCGGGAGCTCCTGCGGCAGACCGAGCGGAGCCATGTGTTCACCCACATCCAATGGAGGATGCGTGGGTACTATATGGAAGTGAAGGAAACGGCAGGGGACCTCGTATGGTACTCTGCCGGGCAGATAGAGGAAACGGCGGCGCTTCCTACGGCGTACCGTCAGTTCTGGGAGGGAAAGAAAGATGTTTGATTATCATATGCACTCGGTGGTGTCCTTCGACGGGCACGATGCCCCGGAGGATATGGTCCGGGCGGCGGTGGCGGCTGGGCTGAAGGAGATCTGCTTCACCGATCACATCGACTATTTTGCGGACGTAGAGGTACAGGAATGGGCCTTCGATACCAAGGTGTACAACGATGCCTATGACCATCTGGAGCATCCTGCGCTGAAGATCCGCCGGGGACTGGAATTCGGGATCAAGCCTTATAACGCGCCCCAGCTTCGGGAGGATCTGAAGCGGCGGCACTTCGACTTCGTGTTGGGGTCCGTGCATTTCGTGGATGAGAAGGACGTGTATTATCAGGAGTTCTGGGATGGGCTCACCGTGCCTCAGGCGGAGCGGCGGTATCTGGAAGAGACGCTGGCCTGTGTCATGGCCCATGACGATTTCGATGTGTTGGGGCACCTGACCTACATCAGCAAGGCCCGCGCCAATCCGGCACCCCGGCCGGTGCCCATGGAGGAGCATCGGGAGCTGATCGACGAGATCCTGAGGGTGCTTGCACAAAAGGGCAAGGGTATGGAGATCAACACCAGCGGCGTGGACCGATGCGGTGATTTCCTGCCCTATGAGCCTTACTTCCGGCGGTTCAAGGAGCTGGGTGGACAGATCGTCACCGTGGGCTCCGATGCCCACACCGCCAGCCGGGTGGGGCAGTATAGCCACCGGGCCTGTGAGTTGTTGAAGGACATTTTTGGCTATGTCTGCACCTTCGAGAACAGGGAGCCGGTGTTCCATAAGCTGTGAGCGAGTCCAGCACAGACTGCCGGAAAGGTCCGGCTTCGGCCAGGATCTGTGGGGTATGGTCTGGTAGAAATATTGAAACGCCCGGTGCTTCCGTTGGGAAATGCCGGGCGTGTTCTTTTTTGGAGCAAAGCAACGGTACTGATGAGGTCTGTTTCGATCGGATGATATTTATTTTGCAGCATTGCAAAATGGGAAGCGATCGTGTAAAATGTACATAGAAAAGTTGCGTATATGCATCGTGATAAGCGGTTCTGCACAAATAAGAGCGCTGGAGGCACCTATATAGTAGGACAGAGGGCGGTCCTATGTCTTGCTATGGTACAAAATATGCCCGAGATGATTTTCAATATATGTAAGGAGGTGCGTCAGAATGGCGATGCATTTCGGAAGGCGGTCAAATGGCGGCCCTAAGAACATCAAGTGGGTCTTTGTCGCGTTAGGTATCCTGATCGGGATCTTGCTTCTGATCGGAGCGTTGGTCTATCTTTTCTTCTTGGTCGTCCATCCGCTACTTATTGGGTTCGTCATCCCAATCCCGGCTTCCGATGTCCATATGGGAGTCAGCTACTTTGAAGACGGGTCCTATTTGTCGTATGAGCATGGGGCCCGGTTCGATGAAGCCCTTGATGATTCCGGATATTTGTCTTGCGGAGATGTGGTGGACTTTTACCATGTGGATTACCGCTTACGTGATAATCCTATATACGGGAAAATGTTAGATATATTTGCTGTAGATATTCAGATGAGCCCTGAACGTTACGCAGAGTGTAGTGATGCAATCATAGAGGGGTATGAGTATTGCTGCGATATGGATGATTATGTGTTATACTTGCGTAGCGAGCAGTCTGAAAATGGTTACATCGATCTCGTGGCGTTATGTGATAAGACTAATGTGGTGCGTTTTATTTTTCTGCCAGATATGGAACCTATGGAGCATAAGAGTTCTTATGGAGATGCGTTGTTCATGAATACTGGAGGGCTTGAGTGGGAAGCCCCGTAGGACGGGGGACGGTACCCTGTCCTGAAAGGCGAAGACAAAGAAATGGGTGGCGCAAACTCACCGAGCTTGTGACCTACCATGTTCTCTGTTACGTACACAGGGATAAACTTGTTTCCATTATGAACTGCAATAGTATGACCTACGAAATCAGGAGAAATCATAGATGCACGGCTCCAAGTCTTAACAACATCTTTCTTGCC